>NZ_JBHFKV010000065.1:0-20754 GCF_042879355.1 Photorhabdus sp. RM71S
GTAAGTGCTGAGCGGTGACAAACTGACGTCCAGTATGAATAGAAGGTTCCCGTTTTCGAATGAATAAGGTCATAAAAGATCTGCGCTTAAAAGAAGTACGCAGATCTTAACAGATAACACGCGCCTTTTGCGACACCCTCACTTGACCGGGAAGGCTCACTTTGACTACGCCCCCCTAACATCTGCATCGTACCCAGCTGATTGAGCACGACCTCCGTGCTGCATCGGTCCTGACCGCTGGTCTTATCAAGCCATTTACGGGTACGCAACTGGCCTTCAATATATACCTGGCTGCCTTTTTTCAAATATTCACCAACAATTTCGGCCAGTTTGCCGAAAATGACCACCCGATGCCATTCGGTACGCTCTTTCTGCTCACCCGTTTGTCTGTCCCGCCAGGTTTCCGATGTTGCCAGTGACAATACCGCCACTGCATCACCCTCTGACCGATAGCGCACTTCAGGTTCTTGTCCCAAACGCCCAATAAGTATCACTTTATTCACGCCGCGTGAAGCCATGTAACTTCCCTTTCAAAATGTAGATGAAAAAAATTCCCCGAAAAAATGCACTCCGGAGAGACTTCAGGGGCAGTCAAAATGAATTCTCTGCATAATGCTTTTGCGAAGACTTATTCTGTACAGGCGGCACGGATTCAGGTTTTTCAGCTTTATAAACCGTCTCTGACCCGATTTTGATCCAATCGATTTTAATCAACCGCGCTCTTAAACTGACACGCTGTTCACCAACATGCTCACCTTTGTTCAACGTAAAAATCCCAGTAGATGGCTGACTTAATGTGAAACCCAGTAAGACTTTTTTGTCTTCATCAACCGCTTTATGGCAGCGGCTGATTAAGTCACTGTTTTCCTTACCGGCAACCGTGACATCAAAGCGAACATAAGACGGATTTTCTGTTGGCCCACTCAATGCATTGATGACCGCGCTGAAAAAACTGCCATTCTGACCATTCACCTTGCGGACATTACTGAGATACCCTAATCCATTGATATTCAGGTTGAAGAATTTGTTTTCCGTGGCATGAGTTGTCGACATGATGTGTTATCTCCATAGAGTGAAAAAAAGAAACGACGGAGAACACATCACCCCCTGACGGGAAATGATATTTCCCGCCGGAAGCCAGAATCAGGCATTGGCTGTCTGGAAGTTAAAATGTACCTTCATCACAGATAACCATTATCTATGATACCCGTTTTCAAAGGATAAACGGGTGTACTACCCAAAGGCGCCACTTTTCAGGTTACTGTGGCATTTAAAACAGGTCACTCGAAAGCGTCAGTCTCAGACCTTTCTGACATTAAGAGCAGTCACCCGAAAGCGTTCCTCTCAGACTACGAGAACATTGGCGGTTGCTAAAAAACAACACATTAACCGGCTTATTCTTAAATCAGATGACCACACCGTCAACGGTGAAAATAATTTTGCGAATATAAATAAAAAAACGCGGTCCGAAGACAACACTCACCAAATCTCCCGTCCAAATGCATAAAAATGGACTCACCTTGTCATTGCTGGTTTCTTCAACACTTTCTTACGCTTGGTAGTCCTGGTTTTTCTTTCTCCATCGGCAGTACTCACTATCCCGTTACATTCCGGGTATTTTATACATCCCCAGAAAATACCGTTTTTTCCCTGGCGTTGACGCGTCACTCCTCCACACACCGGACAAGGCAATGAGGGCGGCGGCGTGATAACAACCTTCTGCGCTTGAACCTGCTCCACTAAATATTGAGTCCATTGGACCTGACGGTCCATAAAATCCGACAGCGTTGCCTGCCCCTGAGCAATATCATCCAATGCCTGTTCCCACAAGGCAGTTAATCCAGGGTTGGTCAACGCTGTAGGCAACGCGGCTATCAACTCGCTGTCAATCTGTGTAGCGTGGATACACTTGCCCTTTTTCGTCAGATAACCCCGTTTAAACAACGTATCCAGTACCCCTGCCCGAGTAGCCTCCGTTCCCAACCCCGCATTTTCCTTCAATACCTTTTTAAGTTGTGGGTCACTGACAAAAGCAGCAGCATTTTTCATCGCCGCAATCAATGTGCCCTCCGTGAAGTGAGCAGGTGGCTGAGTTTGCGACATTCGTAAAGTAGCCTCATTAACCTGACATTGGCTGCCTTTAACCATTGATGGCAAACTTTCTCCCAAAGAATCGTCTTTCCCGATGGATGCCGATTCATCTTTACCCGTTGAAAACAATACCTTCCAGCCAGGAACAATCACTGCATTTCCCCGGGTACGAAACAATTGGCCACCAATGTCGAAAGTCGCTTCGGTTATATCCATTTCATGCAGAGGAAGGAACTGTACTAAATAATGCTGACGTATCAGCTGATACACTTTACGCTCATCATCAGTCATCTTATTCATATCACAGGGCTGTTTTGTCGGAATGATACCGTGGTGCGCCGTAATTTTTTTGTCATTCCAAATACGCGAAATCAACCTTCTGTCCAGACTATCTACCACCATCCGCATAGCAGGATCACTTTTGACCACAGCATCCAATACTTGCGGAATTTCCGCCTGCATGGCCGTAGGCAGATAACCACAATCTGTACGAGGATAGGTCATAGCTTTATGCGTCTCATACAAATTCTGGGCAATATTCAGTACCTGCTGAGCCCCCATGCCCCATTTCTTTGAGCACAGCTGTTGCAAACTACCAAGATCAAATGCCAACGGAGCCGCATGCTTTTCCCGTTTAGTATTGATTTCCAATACCGTAGCCACACCAGCTTGTTGACATAACTGAACTACCGCCTGCGCTACATGCTGATGAATACAACGTTTTTCTTCATCACAATAGGTCGCAGCGGGCACCCAATCCGCCCGGAAAATTCGTCCGTCACACTGAAGGTCAGCCACCACCTGCCAATAAGGTTTAGCCGTAAAGGCGATAATCTCCTGATCTCGAAAAACAACCAATGCCAAAGTTGGCGTCTGAACACGTCCAATAGACAAAATGTCACTATATCCGCATTCACGGACTTTCACGGTATAGAGTCGGGTAAAATTCATGCCGATGAGCCAATCTGCTCTGGCCCGCCCTAACCCCGCCAAGTATAACGATGCCGTTCGTTCACCGGGCAAAATATTAGCAAGCGCCGCACGAATACTCACCTCATCCAGAGCAGACAGCCATAAGCGAGATATCTGTCCCTGAAACTGGCAATAATCCAGTAACTCCCGGGCAATCACTTCTCCCTCCCTGTCAGCATCAGTGGCAATCACCACTTCGTCTGCTTGTTTCAACAGACGATTGATAACAGCAAATTGGTCAGCCGTCTCCTTTTTGACTACCATTTGCCAAGACGTCGGCAATATCGGCAATACCGATGCCCGCCAGGGAGCACCATATTGTTCACCGTAAACTTCTGGACTGGCAGTTTCCAGTAAATGTCCAACTGCCCAAGTTATTATCACCCCCGGCCCAGTTAAATATCCCTGCCCACGCTTTGTTGCACCTAATACCGCCGCAATATCCCGTCCCTGAGACGGTTTTTCACACAGAAACAGTTTCATCGCTTATTTCTGCTTTACCGTACTTTTTAATGCAGGAGAAAAAACAGAACGTTTTTCACCCCGCATAACACCCTCATCCGGTAGCCCCAAACGGGTAATAGCTTCCCTGCCAGCAGAGGTTTGGGAAAGGATATCGTCACGAGTAACCGCAAAACTACGGTACGGCTGGACAGCGCCGTAGATTTGGCGTACCCAGTGCCCCCTTTTTTTAAAAATCCGTCACATTGCTGACGGGAAATCAGCGCATAATGGTGCGCCTGCAAGGCTTTCATCACCAGTTGATCGTAACCCACTAATAGCCAAACACAGCGGTAACCCAAAGGAGTGCGACTGTAGACACCAATATTGAGCGGGGCGATAGAGGCAATATCAGATAAATGGATCTGAGCAGGTACCCCCGAGAGTGTAGCCTCCAGTTCCGCTAACGCCGCCTGCATCTGGTCATGAGCAGAGGCGAGCTTAGTTTCCAGTGCCAACATCGCCATATCGGCATACGGATTATCTATCAGGGAATCATGGCTAATCCGACCAGCTAGTAAGAAAAATCGCGGCATGCTAATAATCACCGGTTTATTCTTTTTGCTGCTTTCATTCCGGCGCCCATTCCACAGGCTGATAGCGTAATGAGTATGCAACTCAATGGTAAGTGAGGAATGCAGTGCGCCTGAACGAACAGCATGTGTCTCTTTAGTTTCAGTCATGGTACATTCTCTCTGTGACATTAAGGATATCACTGAGATAGTTGCGTTATCAGGCTGTGACCACAATTCAAAACTCTTTTTTGCTCACCCCAAAAACCTGATTAGCATCCCATAACCCTAATGATTAGACTCTAATCACTGTTTTTATCTATTTGATGACATTTAAAAATACCCATATTCCTCGGAACGCTTGACTCTACAACCCCTTTAAGACTCATCCAAAATGGCCCTATTTATCTTTTCATAAAATCCTACCGGATTTCAGCAATCACTTTTTTCATTACGGCAGGATTGGCCTTTCTTCGCTCCTCTGGCGCAGAAAAAATTTCTTTCTGGCGGCGGGCAGGTATAGTTTGCTTTGCACCAAGATTTTCCACTTTGTTCGCTATGCCAGGATCGCGTAACTCCCCCTGCCTGGCACGCTTCATCAGTATCAACAAGTACCCCACCGGGTTTTTTAACGAACCGCTTTCCAATGGAGCTCGCAGACTATCCAACACCAAATGCCTCTGATCAGGCGGAAGTGCCTGGAATTGTTCCGTCAGCATTCTGGTGTCGTCATCAGAGAGCTGATTTCTTAACGCTACAGGCAACAAATGCTCAACAATCGGGTTATCACCATCCGATGTTGCTACGTACGTATTTTTATTCACACTGTGTGTGAAATGACGTACGTAACCGTTCGATTGCCGAACTCTGTCATAATCCGTTGATTTTAGACTGAGTTCGGTTGCCGAATTCGGATTACTGTCCCCTGTTTTTGTATTGAATTCGGTTTCCGAACTCAGTCTGTGCTGACCTTTTGGATTAAGTTCGGTTACCGAACCTGGCTGACTTATTGCTTGCAACACCGCCATTTGTTGCGGCGTTTGTACCTGACCTAACCGATTTTCCAGTAAAGCAATGCGGGAGCGGCGATGGCGCATCATCGGATCATCTTTAACTTCCATCAATACTGACCAGGCAGTCTGGCTAATCACCCGGTTTTTGTGACGACACGCCTCCCCCACCGTGTCCAGCCAGTTAGGATCAAGCGCTTCAGCATCATGAAACATCAAAGGTTCATCATGCTGAGCATAGATGTTTCCTTTCACACGCCCCTTGTCATCCCTGACTCGTTTGCACAAACTCAACCAACCGGTTATTCGCAACATCAGTAATACTCGGCTGACGGTTTCCCGTGACGCCTTACCACTGTGCGGAGAAGCCAATTGCAGTTGCAGTTCATCATAGGTAGGAAAGACTGCCCCTGCATTTTGTTGTGCATACAGGCGTATCATTATCCAGGCCATCTTATCGAGTGGAGACAATCGGGTATCCAGGATTAACTGACGGGGAATGGCATCATGCACATTCCCCAGATACAACAACCCACTGCGCAACTGTTTTTTCTCATCATCCTCGCTTTGCGCTGCCAGCCGTACGTTCATTTGTTCTAGCGTGAAAGCAATGAGGCTATCAGAGGACAAAGGGGCTTTCCGTGCGTTATTTCCAGATTTCATTGTTGTACCGCTCATGTGTCATCATTTCCCAATCTCGTCCTCCGTTACGACTCAACAACCGCCAAAACATGCCAATATCGATTTTTAAGCAACGATAAGAAACCTTACCTTTGCCTTTCGCTCTGATCCGAGTGTAATTTTTGCTACCCTGCCGATAACGTTTCAATTGTTCTACCGCTTTCCTTCTATAGATAAGCGGTACAGAACAGGGGGCCAACAAACCCTGAGTGATCTCTGTCTTTTTCACCTGTCTTGCCGTCCCTGGCCAACCTCAGGTTTCACCGTGTTCTTTTCGTCTTCAATCCAACCACGTACAGCATTCCAGACTGCCGTCAGTGACACAGCCAGCTGTTCAGCAGCCTGCATCATCACATCCAGCCCATCTGCACTATCCAGATCAGTGACATGCGTTTTCCATAGTCGCCAAACCTCCGCACTTTCTTTATCTGCCAGCATAAGACATCGCCCCTGGCGAGCTTCAATGCCTAACATACGACGACGGGAACTCACCTCAACAGAAGTCAATCCAAAGTAGTGTTGCATCAATTCAATTGAGCCCCCCAACATCAGAGCCTGATCAAGACGTTGCAGACGTTTTTGTTCACGCCGGGCTTGTTGCAGCATTAACGCAAAATTTTCATGATGGATACGAAGCGTAAGGACTGACACCGGACTATTCATCAGATAATGCAAGTCTTCCACAGTCAGGCTGTGTAGCATCCGCATTTCTTCGTCCATCAAACCCAGTGCTTCACAGCGACGGAGATAACCCGACTTCAACTCCATGACCAGTTGAGTTAACAAAGCGTTGGCTACCTGGGATATCTGGCTCATAAGGCACCTCTCTCAATGCAATACGATACGATACGTCTGAACAACGGAACACATAAGATCTGAACTTACTAACCACGACGGCCTCCGATAATACGTCTGACCTGTTCCCAATGCTCTGCAACTTCCTGACATCCAACACACAGCCGTACCTCCGACAAAATCTGTCGACGTTGCTCGTCAATCCGATTACCACATCCTTCACAATATTTCAGTGATACCCTACCGGTATGCATTTCCCGCCGAACAGCCGCTATCCGCTCCTCCAGCCACATCGCGGTAACAGCCTGAGCCGTTGTGTCATCAATATCATCAGACATTGCAATCTCCCTCCGTTGAAACGATTGACAACTCGCGTTGCAGTTCACGTAACCGGCGCAGCACCCGAATAAGACGCATAAATTTCACTACCGCCACATCAGACAATACTGGTGCATCCTTGTCAGACCCTATAAACCAGGTTCCCAACATGTCCATATCTGATTCACCGTTATTGTCACTATTCCCTGTTAACGACAACAGAACCTGAACAAAACGTGATGCCGTATGGGAATAAGCTAATCGATAACCCACTTCACAAGCTGTATCTTTAGCTTCCTCAAGCTCATCCGCGCCCCCCATTTCTTCGGCTAACTCGAATGCCAAACGAAACGCCATATCTTGTAAATGCTCAATATCATCTCGTACCGGTGAGATAGACCAGATATCACTGACCGGCTCTAGACCAGTCTGTGCAAAACTCAATCCATCAGATGGCGCAGGCTCTGTTAATAATGAAGTTTGTGGTGGTGTTGGAAGACAGTGATTAAATCCACTTAACGTAGAGGGAATTGTCTGCGATAAAGGTGCTGACATTAAAGACGCAATATCTTCCTTATCCTGTATTGTCGATAACTCACTGGATAACGTTGGCCGAGTTTCATATACATCAGGTTGAACTTCAACTTTGGGCGGACAAGCTTCACATTCCTCTGTCTTTTCATCTTCCAGACATTCGATAACCTCCCCATGCGACTCAGACTCCCCTGCCGAAACACAAGCAGCGCTTTTAGTCACAGGCGGTACCGACTTTTCAGACACTTCAGCGGCTTGTATATCCGCATCGCGCAAATGTTCAGCAATAGGAGGGGGCTCACCAAATAACTGACGACGGTTTCGTTCTTTCGGATCGAGTTCCAATAACCAACGATCATAATTAAGGGCAGGATGTGGCAAAGCTTTTATTAATTCCCCAATCAGTTCATCCCGTAACATGTCAAAAGAATAGACTTCAGGATTATCAAAGCGCTGACACACCTCACCAAAAACTGAATCGAAGTCCTTCTCACACGATGCCTCTGAAGAAAAACTATTCCAGGTTTTTTGAGCATCAATGCGTAAAGACAATATGTTTACTGCTTGTGGACGCCCCATACCAGATATCAACAAATTGGGCATATGAGGATATAAATATTGCACCGTGTTATGCATCTGACTGATGCTGGTTTGTGATATTGGAAGCCCTTCTTGTTTTAGTAAGTCTGTTAATTCTCGTTGCGAGATAGGTCTTCCCAGACATTTCTCATGCATAGAACTTGCTTTGCAAACACCCAGGGCTTTCTCTATAAACGTTAAATCCCCCCGAACATCATTTTCTGCCAGATGCCCGATGACGCACTGCAACCGACCTGGCCAAGGTTTAAACAAACAAGGGATTCGAAAAAAACGTTCCTCACCCGTTTCTTTCCATAATTCACATAGGATTTGGTAACGGGTATTGCCTCCATCACTGAAAATGTAAACATTTCCACTCTCTTCTGGATCTCGCGTCACTTTCGGTACAGAATCCAGTCCTCTGGCACGAACAGAAGCCTTAATATCGTCGAAACGGGGATTACGACTGAGGCGAGGGTTATCCGGGTTTGGCTGTAACTCATCTAGCGTTAATACCATTGGCATTTCTGCTATAGGCAAAACAACAGTACCAGTGAGTGATTGTGGTGTTTTGCCACGTTGAAGTATTGCGTCACTTAGAGAGGTTTTATACTTACTCATCTATTTCCCCTTTCAGCACCAAGATCATAATACTTCTCAGTAAGATCACTAAACCGGGTACAGGTGCCATCAAACTGGATCTTGACTGTTCCAATCGATCCTTGGCGATGTTTACCAATAATGATTTCTGCTACCCCAATATCCGATGTATTGGCGTCATACACTTCATCTCGGTAAACAAACAAGATCAGATCAGCATCTTGCTCTAGCGCTCCCGATTCCCGTAAGTCCCCGTTATTAGGGCGTTTATCTGCACGTTGCTCTAGTTGACGATTAAGTTGTGAAAGCGCAAGTACTGGGCAACCCAATTCTTTACCCAGCGCTTTCAAGCTACGGGAAATTTCTGCAATTTCCTGCGTTCGGTTTTCCTGCTCCGGGCTTCGGATAAGTTGCAGATAATCCACCATAATCAATGAAGGTCGACCGTATTTGCGCACATTTCTGCGGGCACGTGCGCGTAATAAAGCCGGGGTCTGATAACTGCTGTCATCAATTATCAACCGATTTTCCCACTGAATTAATGTCTCCATTGCTCTGCTGAGCCGTGCCCAATCTTCATCATCCATTAATCCACTACGCAGACGTTCAAGCGGAACACGTTCCAACATGGACACCATACGCATCAATAATTGATCCATCGGCATTTCCAGACTAAAAATCTGAACAACAGCATCAGGGGCACTCTCCAGTGCGCCCAGACAGAAAGCCAGTGCCAGTGAGGTTTTCCCCATAGAAGGCCGACCGGCCAGCAGGATAAGGTCACCCGGCTGAAGACCACAGGTTTTGGTATCCAGTTCACTAAAGCCTGTCGGGGTACCCGTTATCCCATTGCCTCCATTGGCCTGCTCTAATTTTTCAATCAGCAAACCCAGCCCTTCTTTCAAGCTAATATCTTGATGCGCAGCTCTCTGCTCAGACAGCGTATATAAACGCTGCTCAGCCATTTCAGTAATGTCAGTAAACTCAGCACGGGGATGACTAGCCTGAGCGCTCATCTCATTTCCCAGAGTTATCAATTGACGCAAGCGACTTTTAGCCTGAACAATTTCCGCATAGGCAACAATATTTGCAGCACTCGGTGTGTTTTTGCCGAGTTCGGCTAAATAGGCAAATCCCCCAACCTGTTTTAGTTGCTCCTTTTGTTCCAAACGTTCAGATAGCGTCAGTACATCAACAGGCAAATTGGCCGCAAACATGGTTGCAACGGCACCATAAATCCGTCGGTGAGCGGGCAGGAAAAAATCATCAGCATGTATCAGCGGTATGATTTCATCCCATCGATCATTGTCCAGCATCAGTCCACCGAGAACAGCTTGCTCGGCATCACAAGAATACGGTTGCTCAATGCCATCCGGTAAAGAGAAAGGGTCACGCATTCTTTGCCCCCTTATTCGCAATCAGTGCATCAAACTGTTCATGCCATTCAGGGAACAATTCACAAGCCAGACAATGCATCGTTTGCGCAGCAGCAGGACTTTTACGGGTAGTTTTGTATTCAAGACGGTGAACAGGTTGAGCACGTACATGCCCCAGCTTATAAATATCAAGCAGATCGATGCGGGTTTTCAGCAGTCGATACACTATTCGCCCATCAAGAGAGGTCGTATCGTAACGCTTATGCTCGATAATATGGGCCAGTTCATTCAACGTATCGCGGTCAAGATTAGTCCCCTCAATGCCGTTCGCCAGTATCTGAATTAAAGGTAATCGAATACCGTAACTCTCAAACGGTTGCAGTCGCGTCAACATCCGCAACGATCCCCGCAGAAATTCACGTACATCTGGCAGAATGGGCTTAATCACACCTAACACAAATTCAGTAGCGGTCAGCACAACCAGCTCCGCCATGACGCCAGTAGCTCCCTTTGAATCAATGATGATAGCGTCATACTGGCTGAACAGAGGGTACTGCAATATATTCCTCAGACGCAAACGCCCATCAGGAGCATGAAGCATAGCCGTAGGCAGGAGTTCATCAGGATCATTGGAAATAATGACATCCAAATTATTTATCATTGAACGTGAAATAATCTGGTCTTTCTGACCCAGGTCAACAGTCTGCATAAGAAGCTCATACAAACCAGCTGGGGCTTCGTACTCAAGTGCAAAAATACTACTTGAAGTGGGTTGAGAATAATCAGCGTCAAGAAGGAGAGTTTTGAATCCGGCATCAGCAAGAAAACCGGCTAGATTAGCGGCATGTGTGGATTTACCCTCTCCACCTTTAGGCGAAATTACGGGAAGTATCTTCATTTTGCATACTCGAATTAAAGTAATTCGAAGGATGCAGATAAGTCAGTTTTATGTTACAAAACATCAACATTTCAGCAAGAGGATTCGTAGTACCAGTTATACTTGCATACCTGAACTAGGCTTATTTCTGCCCGATGAAGGGAAAAACCGGGTTAATTTCTGCCGTCATCACAATATTAACGCTATTCCGGCGCGAGTCTATATCCATAATTACCCGAAGGCTGACAGAATAAAGCTTTATGTCAAAGAGGAAACCGCTGGCAGAGACGTTCTGGCTGTTCTAGATAATCGCTATGTTCAGAAGGTTGACCATTATGCGTTTGCACTACCGGTCCTTCAGGCTTATGGAGTCATCGTATCACGTAAGTGGCCTAGTGACTTACCATCAACGGATGATATCCGGGCTTATGCTAGCACCTCTGTTAACAATGAGCTTTTTTACCGGCCGGTAGTCGATCTCAATAAAAGTCAGAGTAGCGTTCACTAAGAAGGAGGAGGAAGAGTTCATCCATACCACGCTTTTTCATCTCCTCCCAGTCCGTAAAAAGTTTACCTATATCTTCGTGTTCATGCTGATTTTTGTGGTAGCGATGACCCTGTGGGATCACCTCGGTGAGGGGAGTGTCGCGAATATGTTGTTTGCCACAGGGGCTTTTGCTGTCGGCAGCATGTTTGTCATGATGGTGCCGGTTTTTCGGGTAAGGAAAAAAATACTTGACTGATGAGAGTCAGTGACATAGTGGGTGTACTTCGGAAGATGTAGTGGAGCAAGAATTTCGGACATCTCACAAGTCTGCTAATCTGATTAATATGAAAGTGAGGTATTAACGTGAAAACAGCCAAGATGCTAATATTCTTCTGAATTGCCCTCTCATTGTTTCCCACGACTCAGCATAAGAGAGATTACCAGCTGCCCCGGGATAGTTCCATCCTGATTAATTTCGTAACTCCACTCACATTGAACCACAATAAGCATCGCAGTGTGGTGATACAAAATCACACCCTCAACATCAGAATAATCGAGCTTATTTTTAAGATAATCCCTAGATGTTTTTATGCACCGTGCAGAGGCACGGTCTTTCAGTGGGTGCGAATCTCGCCCAGCAACTTTCGTTCCAGCCAGTAGCAATTAGAGCAGTCGTGGCGGTAACAAAGCGCGGTGTATTAGGAGGATCATTTTAATGATAATGTATTCCACTAAGGAAAAATTTTTAGAGGAAGAGCTGGACGCAAACTTGGCAATCAAGATAATACTTAACCTATTATTTGCCCTAACATAGGGCATATTTGAGTCGCATAATGCTGAAAAGGCAAAATTATGAAACCAGTAACCAACAATAATTTCTTAAGAAAAATTAATATAAAAGGCTACAAATCTATCTCAGAATGTGGTTTACAAATGGGATGTCTAAATGTACTCATTGGTGCCAATGGTGCTGGGAAATCCAATTTCATCAGTTTTTTTCGCCTAATCGCCGTTGTACTTGATCATCGTTTACAATCTCTTGTTGGCAAAATGGGTGGCCCCGACACATTATTGCATTTTGGTCGTAAAAAAACTGAGTCTATGAGCACTGAGCTTTATTTTGGTCACAATGGTTATAAGTTTGAACTGGAACCCACAAATGATAACCGTATGATGTTCCAACATGAATCACTCTTTTTGGACACCAAAGGGGATTATAATATTGGTGCTGGACACTTTGAATCTCAGATCGTTCAGCATCATAACATTGAGGATTACGCATTACTTACTATGCTCCGATGGAGGGTTTACCATTTC
Organism: Photorhabdus sp. RM71S; assembly: GCF_042879355.1. NCBI lineage: Bacteria > Pseudomonadati > Pseudomonadota > Gammaproteobacteria > Enterobacterales > Morganellaceae > Photorhabdus > Photorhabdus sp. RM71S. Next base: position 12,651 of record NZ_JBHFKV010000065.1, read on the forward strand.
CATGATACGAGTGATAATGCCAGAGTTAAACAAACTCATCGTATTAATGATAATGACTATTTACGGGAAGATGGTGCTAATTTAGCGGCATTCTTATATCGTCTGCAAAAAAATCATATTCTGCATTACAAACGCATTGTCAAAACCATTCAAATGGTTGCACCATTTTTTGGTGATTTTTACTTGCGGCCCACCCCGGATAATACTGATTACATTCAACTCGAATGGACAGAGAAAGAGCAGGATATTCCCTTTAAAGCGAGTGAATTGTCCGATGGTACTTTACGATTTATTTTATTGACTACCGTGTTACTGCAACCCGAAGACTATATGCCAAGTTCAATTATTATTGATGAACCAGAACTTGGACTCCACCCCTATGCTATTAATGTACTGGCTGGTTTGATCAAAAATGCCAGCAGTAAGCACCAACTGATTATTTCTACCCAGTCAGTCGAACTGGTTAATCAATTTGATGCTGATGATTTGATTATCGTTGACAAACAACAAGGGGCATCTACCTTTAAGCGTCTGAATAGTAACTTTCTTTCAGAATGGCTTGAAGACTATAGCCTTGGTGAATTATGGAAGAAAAACTTACTCGGCGGGAGGCCACAGCGATGATCCGTATCAATGTTTTTGTAGAAGGACAAACGGAGGAAACTTTTGTGCGGGATGTGTTAGCTCCCTATTTTGTAGCACAGCAAATCTATCTGACGCCAATATTAGCTCAGACGAGTACCAGTCAGAAAGGCGGTATTACAAGTTATGGTAAGGTAAAATATCAAATTACTCGCTTATGTCGACAAGATCCCAGTGCATTCGTCACAACATTAATTGACTACTATGGCTTGCCTACTAATTTCCCTGATTATAATGAACAACAGGATAATGCAGCTAACGAACGGGTAGTTAAGCTAGAGCAAGCTTTCGCTAATGATATTGGGCAAACTAATTTTATTCCCAATCTGTTATTACATGAATTTGAAGCACTGTTGTTTTGCCAACCTGAAAAATTTGCGGATTGGCTTGATGATAACGCCCCCATTTCAGCATTACAAACCATCAAAGCTCAATTTGATAGCCCTGAAGATATTAATAATAGCCCACAAACTGCACCATCTAAGCGTATTTTGGCGGTAGTGCCCAATTACCATAAGACTTTACATGGCCCACTCATCGCCGGTGATATTGGATTAGATATAATTCGTTCCCAATGCCCACATTTCAATCAGTGGTTAAATAAGCTAACTAACTTGAATTCTGGATAAATTAGTTGAACATTTCTGCGAGTGTAATGAACTCATTTCAACCACTTAAAAGCTGTGCCAAAATTGAGACGTGGGGGGAGGGAGCCTCACACAGATTTCCGATATAATATTAGGTGAAGATGATTTGATCGGTTCGGCACGGATTTGGGATACAATTGCCTTGAATGTGGGCATATGATTACTTATATAACCTCAGTTTTGTTTAAGGGAACCGATAGTTTTCGGATCCGATTTAGCTCACGATCCCCAGCCCTGTTTATGAAGGGATTTAAAGAAATGGCTCTGTATTAAAATACCACTGTGAACTTAATGTCCCATTAATTTAATATAAGATATGTTATACGCACTGCGCCGGTGAGCAAGGGTAACAACCTGAACATGAATGAGCGGCTTAATGCGTATAAATTGGCATTATGTCTTGCGCCCCCGCGGGTCGGCATTGGAGGGTGTGGCGCACAAGGCTGACGCCTTCTGCTCTAACCGACTGAGCCAGTCCCCGACAAAAACCGCGTGCTTCTTTAGCCACGGTGCAACCGTTGGGCAAACAGCCCTGAAGGCAGGTCGGCCTGCGGCCTCCACTGAATTTACCTCCCCCCGCCCCAACCCTGCTGCGACTTGCTGCGCGCGGCTCGCAGTCGCAGGCTCCTTGCTCGTTCCCGTGCTCGCCATCGCCGCCCCGTGCAGCCCCCTGAGGGGGCTTTCCCGGAATCAAGTGGGGTCATGCAAAGCCGTGCCCATCTGAAACCCCGGTGCTCCAGAGCGTCGCAGGGGCACCGCTTGCGGGCTCTGTGCCGCCCGCGCCCGTTGCCGAAAAAGGCGCTACCCTGACAAGGTCACGGCGGGAAAAACGGGCGTTCAGGGGTGAAAAGTGCGTCAGGGGGTTTTGGGTCCGGCGGTGAACGAACATCAGAAAAAACGGGTTGTAACTGACTGAGGGCATTAGGAAAATCGGTGTTTGGCGGTCAGTTTCGCAATGGAATGCGTTGTTGTGGACAATAATGCCCTTAGCATGGGAAGTCTGTTTGGTTCCGAAGATGCTAAACATTTTGAAGGCGCGGGTTCACTGGCTCAAAAAATGGTGCAATCCGGGGCAACACCGGAAGAAATAAACGCAGCCTTAACTCACTACCTCAAAGGACAAGTCCCTGATGGTCAAGACCCAGCAAAAGGTTTGATTATTGCGTGGGGTAACTTCTTTGGCGTTCCGTTGGATGTTGTATTATCAAATGAGCAGATGACGCCATAGAAAGCGGCGGAAATTGTTGCCGGTGGGATACCTAATAGTGAAGCGAAGTTAATACAGTTTGCGGCAGCGAAAATGTATTTGTCTCTAAGTAAATACCAATCAACGGAATTAGTTGGGGGGAAAGGAAGTTCTCCAGCTGATAAGAATATTGCTGGAAATAAGACTACAAAAAATCCTTCTGAAAAATTAGAGTGGAATTCATGGCAACATTATCAAAAAACTACTGTTGATGGACGGCAATACGCCAAAATTGGTGATCGTCTTTACTCACAACATGCTGTGGATAGAATGCAACCTTCCGGTCTCGGCTCACCAGCAGGAACAACTGGAGCTGGTCGAAATGTGACACCTAATATCGTAGACTATGTAATTAAAAATGGTACTCCACAAAATAATGTTGTTAATGGTATTACTCGGACAACATATTGGAATAGTGATATCGGTGTCGTTACTGAGAAAAATGGCAATGTAGTTGTGACAATTCTTCGTAGGAGTGCAAAATGAATGATTGGCTTTACCCTGAAATAATTGAGTGTCTGAAAGGATCTTGTAAGGACTTTCTTGAAGGAAAAATAACAATACAAGATATTCAGTTAGAGATTTATAAAGCAGAAAATCAAGTGGTTGCACTTGAAGAAAAGTGGTTTCGCACAATTTTATTTGATGCAGAGAATGAGATCGAACTATTGACCTATACAGTTGATGAAAAACAGCTGGATGAATCAGTAATATCTATAGTCAAAAACATTTTGAGTAATATAGGATAATTCCAAGTAATTTCGTACCTCTTGAACGGATATCTAGTTCAAGAGGTACGGTTTTTTTGAGATTGTTTGGGCAGCTGTTTTGTTCTACTCAGTCAGTATTAATCCATTGTGATAATACCTTATCCAGTCAATGGAAGTACCGGAAAATTAAATGGTTCAATATTCAGTCCTTCCAGACATTAAAGGTACAAAACAATATTTGGGGGAAAAATGATTAAATACAATCAGAAAATGGTTAGTTTTTTAGATGGATATATCAAGGAAGAGGTTGTAATACCAAAAGCTCTTGCTGAATTCTTAAATCTAGGGTTCACAGTAAGTTCAAATGGTTGTGTATTTTTTTCCTCTATATGCCCTGTAGCTAGTGTGTCAAGCGAAAATAAAATTAATGGTCATACAAATTTCTTTGATAAGACAGAAGAGGAGTGTTTTTATAATGAAATAAGATTAAGTGACTATTTGGAAAGCAATATTATAGATGTTGCTCTAAAATTCGCTTCTCTTATTATTACTAAACTGGAACAAGATCTTCCTTCTTTCAAATTCGAACTTATTCTTGTATTTGATGACTTTGAAGGGAAAATCGATTCTGTTATTAAACTACATATGATGAGAGAAAATGAAGTATCATACGTTGATGTTGACTCTTTAGACGAGTTTATTCAGCCTATACTTGTATTGCAAACCAAATAATCTATTAGACTAAAACCTTACTTAAATTTCCTACTTTAGAACCCAGCCAGCAAGCTGGGATCTAAAGTAGCTGACGAAGGAAAAAGTGGCTTATCAAGCTAAAAAGTTGCGTCGTGGTGTTATTGGCCGGGAGTCAAACCGCACAGGGAAAAACAGGTTATAATTTACTGATTTTATTGATTAAAATTAGGATTACCGTCAGGTGCGTATTACCACGATGGAGATCACTGAGTAACGGCATTTTTCAAGGTAGTTGCCGTTCTGCCGTTAGGGATAAATACCGACAGGAATATGACAAGGCCCAAGAGCGGATAACAACTTGTTCAGAAGCTGACCAGTGCGCAACTGTTGCCAAAGAGCTACGGGCATTGCAAGGTAAGATGACCGGAGCACTACATAACCTCTCACAAAATGCACAGGCCCATACACCAAAAAAACTTTTACCGGGCCTCATGCCCGGCTCTTTACCTTGATATTTAAAAAATGGTCTTCTGATTATTTTAGCTCCTCATTAATGGCCTGCCGAACAATCAACTTCGCGGCCCAACTCGTTAAGTTGATGATTTCATCATTTCCTAAACCAAAAGTATCTTTCAGAATAGTCATAGCCTCTGTACCATATAAAACGGAAATCAACATAATAATCTTATGTATTGTGTCATCTTTAAGCTGACCTTTTAGAGGCGCTAACGCCGTAGAAAGCGTCTCTTTACGGTTACTTTTTTTCTTCAAAACAGGTCGTTTGTCGTTATCTTCATCTGATAAAGATTCCTGCCAGCGTAACTGAGAAATGCGTAAAGCATCCCTCATCAGCGCCTCATTGGCTTCTATTTCTTCATAACCCCATCTTAATAATTTCTCAATATTTTCTTCTGCATTATTGCCCATAGGGGGGACAACGAATGACCCAATAACTTGTTTTACAACATATTCTACAAAATCACTGTGGGTTGAAAAGTAGCTGCGCAATGTGACCTTCGCATATTCAGCTTCACTGGCAATCTCTTCAGGGGACGGAAATTTTTTTTCACGATATAACTTCAGCGCTGAATGAGTGATACGTTCCAGGGTACGACGCCGGACTGGCGACAGATTTTCTTCATCAAACAGAATCATTTAAACCCCTTAAAATTTTAACCATATAGCATTCACAATAAAAAATATCACTAATGATAAAAAATAACTTGCATGTTGTAAAATATTACAATAGGTTTACATTTGTCTTTAAACTAGGTATGCCACATGGGGTGAACACTATGACGCGATTTGTAGTTGTCGTTGGCACAGCAGACACAAAACTGGACGAGCTGGTCTGGTTGAAATGTTGTTTATACCTCGCAGGAGTTGATTCAATCATCATCAATGTATCTACATCAATTCCTGGGAAAAATTATCAGAATAAAAAGGTAGATATTCATTCACTTCAGGTGACTAAGTATCATCCCGTTGGCGCTGATCCCGTTTTTTGCGGCATGCAGAGTAAAGCGATAACAGCGATGCCTATCGCCCTCACGAATTTCCTGAACAGTTCAATCGACGATATCGCGGGGGTGATTGGTATCGGAGGCTCAGGTGAAACGGCGCTGATTACTCCGGCTGCTATGCAAAGCCTGCCGATCGATTTGCCTAAAATCATGGTATCAACTATGGCGTCAGGGAATGTTAGGGACAGCAATATTGCAATGCTTTATACGGTAACCGATCTCAACGGACTCAACCGTATTTCTCGTTCAGTATTGTCTAATGCTGCAAATATGATGACGGGCTCTGTCAATTATTTTACGCCATTGGCTGATATTCATAAACCCGCTTTAGAGTTGACGATGTTTGGTATGACGGCTCCGTGCATTGATCAGACTAACATTAAAGATTATTTGGTTACTGTTCAGATTATTGTCCGCGAATTAAGTTTGATCGTTGAACCTAAATTAATAGGAAATAAAGCGTGGAAGCAATCTAAACGCATTTTTTAATATAAAATCCCTTTAATTAAATTTACTATTTTTTATTCTAATTAAAATAGAAATAAAAAATTATCTTTACTGTTGATCATCAATGAAATAAAAATATCCATGCGAGAATAAGGGTTTTAATGATTTGATATGTCAGATAATCAGAAAGAAATTTTAAAACGGCTCAAGCGAGATCCATTGATGAAACCATCGGCATTAGCCGATATTTTTGGGATTGGACGTTCATGTACTTCAGGGCATAAAGATATTGTTCACTTTGAACAAAGATGTTCAGCTTTAGTCTTGTCCTTAAAATGCACCAATAGTCCAAGCTTATCTCATAATAAAGTGAAAAACTTTTTGGAATCAAAATGAAAATTATTCTGACAGGGTAATAACGCAAAGCATTACTTGCAACAGTAATGGTCATGAATGACAAGGACGTTTTTTAGTAATAGTAATTTGATAAATAACTAGGAATCATGGTCCTGTGTTCATGGACATTGGTAAGAAATTTTTTGCCTATTTGTCTGTTATTAGCCTTTTCATGGCGGTTCTGGCGGGAAAGGTTTTGGTTTTGCTTGCCGGAAATGAACACTGATTCATGCATCCTATTTGAATAGCCACCATAAATCAATTAGGGGAAGTAAACAGAGATGATAACGACTCAAAATGACTGGCATCCGGCAGATATTATTGCAGCATTGCGTAAACGCGGCACAACACTTGCTACATTATCAAGGGAATCGGGGCTAAGTCCATCGACACTATCTAATGCATTAATACGCCGGTGGCCTAAAGGGGAGAGGATTATTGCGGACAGACTAGGAGTACATCCTTCAGAAATTTGGCCCAGTCGATATACTATCCAGTCCTAATTTAAATCCACTATTATTTTTGTGTGTTTAGAGGGGATACTATAAAAAACAGGTTTCATTAAATCAATGATATACATATATCAGTTCTGGCAACTTCTTTATATGAAGTGATCCTTAAAAAGTAGCTAAAGAATGTTTATAACCCTTATCAGGTCTTATTACATTGTCGTGTGATATAAATCAAGAAATTTATCGTACTCTTGTCGCGTATAATGAGGAAAAAGATGTTGATGTTATTAATAATCCAGGGTTGGTTAAAACTCTTTTAAGAATTTATATGAGAAAATTGTAAATATAATTTAAGCGCTACCTTTGAACCTTTATTTATATCTCTGAATCAAGGTCGGTAGCGCTTTCTTTGGTGATGACTCTGATTTATGGATAATGATGGGATAATGATGAATATTCAAATAATCCCACTCCATATGTAAGCGGCGCATTCAGGCCGTATTAACGGTGGCTAAACAATAAGATCGGCCTCCCAAGGGAAGCAGTTCATGTACCCGGTTTACAGGCCAGTGCGCAATATGACTGATGACATGGCGTAGCCAGACCTCAGGATCCACTTTATTTAGCCGGCAGGTACCGATAAAACTGTTCAGAAGGGCTGCTCGTTCGCCACCTTTGTCAGAGCCTGAAAAGAGCCAGATGGTATGACCTTTATATCATCACTTTAATATCGGTGCGTTATTGGAGATCTTTATGTTACACGATATCCCTTCAGCTTATGTCGGCCTGGATATTCACAAAGAATCACTGGCTGTTGTCATCGCCAGCCCCGGATTTAGAAAAACTACTGCCATGGAAAATGATGCTAAGTAAAGTGTAGTTCTCCGGACACTTACGCAACAACGTTCTCTGGCGTGAAGATTGACGCCGAACCCGATTTTTTCTAAGGTACTTGGCCAGTTACAACCCGTTTTTTCCTGTGCGGTTTGATGCCTAGCTCAGACCTGAGCTGATAAAATAGACGTCACACATGGTGTCAATTGTACCAAAATGAAATAGTTATATTCATTTAACGAGAGCGTTCATCATGTATGGGAATATTCAGGGACGGTTTTTTCTTGATCGAAAACTCTATTTTTCAAACGGCATTTAGTTCAATTTTTTTATCCAGAACTCGGATTATACCCGTAATCATTGAAGATGCTTGATTTTATCCGAAATGGAGATCATTATCCTCGCTATGAAAATATTTATTACATCAGAACAAAAAATCAAACTTGAACGTCTTCACGACACCACTCGTGATGGTCAGGTACGAGACAGAATAAAAGCTATCCTTCTGGCTTCT
>NZ_JBHFKV010000066.1:0-20311 GCF_042879355.1 Photorhabdus sp. RM71S
CAGTATAAAAGACAGTCAGGCGGCTAAACGTCGAAGAGCCATTTGGTCAGAGGAATTCCGTAGTCAACTTATCTTTGATTAAATTAAATACAAAGTGGAATCCCGCCCTGACCCCACCACTGAGACATAGATTTCTTTGATTTAGCTTCTTTGACCAGAAAGATATTATATGAAATGCCATCTTTTCCAAGTATTTTTGTATGAAATGCGCAAAGTTTTGATGACTTTTTGAAATATATTCATTTTCTCTTCTTGGCAAGATACCTCTATCTAAAAAGTAAGCAAGTATATTTGTATGATTAAATGAAACCTTTCCACCTTTTTCAAAATTTATAAGTTCTTCGAAAAGTTCATCAAATTGATTTTGTTTGCCATAGGAAGCCAACCCCATTACCTTATACTCATCAAATCGTTCATATCCTAGTAAAGATATACAATCGAGATAATATCTTCCCAGTGATGAAGAAACTGGATATCTATATATACTTCTAACAACCCCATCGATATATGAGTAGATTGATGTAGACTCATCTTCTCCATTTCCATCTATTATGACAACTAATGAACTATCGAAGCCAGAGTTTTCAGCCGCCATGATCGCGTGGGTGTCATGATGACGTACATATTCAATTGGGATATCTTTAACTTCTTCACCAAATTTACGCACAAGTATCTTGTTAATTAAACTTCTAGAAGTTTCGACCTCGAGACTTTTTCTTTCAATATATTGTAAGCCAAGTCCAGTATCTGTATTTAACTCTTCAAAATAAAATGCAATTTTGTCAACATCAGTTATTTCAACTTGTGCTATTTTTAAGCACTCAACAATGGCATCAATAGGAAACTGATTAGAGTGTTTAATCCTATCCAGACGCTCTTGTTCCACAGCCGCAACAACCTTACCATCTTTGATGATTGCAGCTGAGGCATCATGACCAAACCAATTTGGTATATCCCCAATAACAGGTATTTCAAATGTTTCGAAACTACCGCTAATCCCTAGAGTTATCATAAGAAGAATCTCCTTACCCTTGATGAAAATAATTCGATATCTAATAGCGTCTCATTCATTTTAGTAAGCGGCCTAAATTTACTATTCGTCATTATAGTTTCTATGATATTGATGGACTCCAAAGACCGTTTAATATCAAGTAAAGGTTCTAATTTGTAATTTAGTGAAGTGGCTAAGTCTAAGACGCCAGTAGCTTGGTCAATAAAGTGAGTATCATCATATCTTCTGTCTATCTTGTGAGGGTGAAGCATTTTTCTTAGAGAAAAGTGTTCTGGTGGGCGGTCGATTTTATCTTCTTTATTCTTCCTTAAAATTATTGGAGAGTTCGCCATCCATAAATCTTCAACTATTATTTCACCTTCATCTCCAATTATCCGAAAGCTATGATCCTCACTTTCAACAATGCTAAGCTCAATTTTTGCTCTTCTACTATCACCATACTCCAAAGTAAGATCAATCCAATCAGGAGCAGGTGAATCTGTAACTTCTTTATCCGGGTAGATTAAGGCAGAGCTATAGTTCATACTATCTGGCGTCCCCATTAAAGCCAGAATTAGATCAATCACATAAGAACCATGTTCAAAGCCACAACCAACTTCGAATTCATTCTTTGCCGGCCAAGGTGCTCCTGAAAGACTAACCCAACTACCAAAGTTCATTTTATGAACTGGTCCCTCATGGATAGCACTCTTAATTAAACGTATTTCTCCAATTTCGCCAGAACTCAATATCTCCATTACCTTGATGATTGGAGGATTTAATAATAAGGAGGGTGCGCTTGTTATAATACAATTATTATTTTTGGAAACTTCTACCAATTTTCTTGATTCTGTAATGCCCATAGTAAATGGCTTTTCACTGTATACTGAAATTCCATTAGTCACAGCTTCCAGTGACACATTGTAGTGTTCTTCTGGATTCGTCAAGTTTAGCAATATATCAACATTTACATTTTCTAACGCATCGCTTACCGAAGAGTAAGCATCGAAACTATGATAGTTTGAGAAAGCTTCAAGTCGATTGCTATCTCTATCGACACAGCCAACAATATTTAGGCATTCATAGTTATTAAGATTTGACACATAGAAGTCTGCAGCATAACCACAACCAACAATTAGAATATTTAACTTTTTCGCCTAGCCTCCACTTTCAGATTAATGCGCACTAGGTAACCACGCTTATTAATATAATAGTTAACCCACCCTCAAAGGCGATTAAGCAATACGCTAAATTCGAAGCCCATCTATATTCCTACAGTAAATAACTGTGCCTAATTGTGCTCCACTTTCAGTAATCCATGTTGACTACTGGGAAACGGTGAGGCGTTGTTGATCAATTCCTAAGGTCGGAGCATACTTTGGCGAATACCTAGCCAAAGAATATTTGAGCCCAATAGCCATCCCTCTAACCCGCCTTTTAAACTTATTTCGTTGACTTGGGGAATTACGGTTACATTGTCGAGCATATTTCTCAATATAAAAATGCACATAATTTCATAAGATGCGACTCAGTTATTAGATTGAAAATAACTATCTCACCTATGCTGGAATGGTATCGCCTAACACAAAATATGTAACCGTTCACCAGTCCCTAATTGACATTCCAATGTGGCCAAGCACATGTAATGACCCAAAGAAGAGTTTGACATGATATTGTGTCACTCCAATTAGGACTCATTATGAGTAACAAACAATCAACAGAACCATCAAATGCCATATAGATAAATCCACTCGAATAACGAGTGGATTTTCACATAAATAAATAGATTAAAATAATTAAACCAAGATACGCAGCATACGACGCAGAGGCTCTGCTGCTCCCCACAGCAACTGGTCACCTACCGTAAAAGCAGATAAATACTCTGGGCCCATATTCAGCTTACGTAAACGCCCTACAGGAGTATTCAAAGTTCCCGTTACAGCAGCTGGGGTTAATTCGCGCATACTCAATTCGCGATCATTTGGAATAACACGAACCCAGTCATTATGTGCAGCCAGCAATTGCTCAATTTCAGGAACCGAAATATCTTTTTTCAATTTCAAAGTAAATGCTTGGCTGTGGCAACGCAACGCCCCAATACGCACACACAAACCATCCACAGTAATGATATTATTACCGGTATTGAGGATCTTATTGGTTTCTGCCTGCCCTTTCCACTCTTCACGGCTTTGGCCGTTATCAAGTTGTCTATCAATCCACGGAATCAAACTACCAGCCAACGGCACGCCAAATTGCTCAGTTGACATAACTCCGCTACGGGTGAAATCCGTTACTTTTCTTTCAATATCCAGAATAGCCGATGCCGGATCTTGCAACTCTTTTGCTACCTGAGTATGTAGAGATCCCATCTGAACCAGCAATTCCCGCATATGACGAGCACCAGCACCAGAAGCCGCCTGATAAGTTGCAACAGAAACCCATTCAACTAAATCATTAGCAAATAAGCCGCCTAAAGACATCAACATTAGGCTAACAGTACAATTACCACCAACAAAAGTTTTTATGCCTTCATTAAGACCTTGCTGAATATGCGCATGGTTAACTGGATCAAGAATAATAATGGAATCATCATTCATACGCAGGGCTGACGCGGCATCAATCCAATATCCCTGCCAACCTGTTGCTCTTAACTTTGGATAAATTTCATTCGTATAATCTCCACCCTGACAACTAATAATAATATCCAAAGCCCCAAGAGCTTCGATATCGAAAGCATTCTGTAACGTACCTTGCTGACCAGTAAAATCAGGTGCTGGCTGTCCGTATTGTGATGTCGTGAAGAATACCGGACGAATAACATCAAAATCCTGCTCTTCAATCATACGCTGCATTAATACTGAGCCGACCATACCGCGCCAGCCGATAAAGCCCACATTTTTCATCATTATTGTCCTACTTTGGTGAGTGTTGATCAGTGATTCTGATTACACCAAAGCTGACAAAATATGACCAGGGACGCAAGTGAATTTATTAACTAATTCACAAGATATTTAGCAACGTAACTAGCAGCAAGATATATAACAAATCTGGCATCCAAGTAAAAAGCCACCTATTGGTGGCAAATATTTACTATTAACTTTTAATCTTCAAGTCACATTCAATTGAGTTTTAGTTTTTTCTTTGGGATGCGGCTTAACACTTATCACTTCACCCGGTTTGGAAATAAAACGGACAAACGTTTCATGGCTGACGAAAGTAGCACCACAATTGATGTTCTGGCATTGATTATAACGTTCTTTTGTATGGCAGGAATGCTCAAAGCTGCTGCGTGCATGAGCAGCTTTACCACAAAGAGGACACTTGATCATATTTTTTACCTTTAACTAAAACATGAACTCTCATTATGCGAACAATATAACAACGAGATCTCATTTGAAGAACAATTATTTCATGTCGAGATCATCAATTTTTAATTCCAGAGTCAGTGCTGTTGTAAAACCACCAGATCCATTCACCGTGTGGGTAACTGTCGTTAATGTCCATTCAGCGGCATCTATTTCTGGTTTAAAGCCGGTAACTTTGATTGGTATTTCAGGGTAGAGATCTGCACGCCCCTGAGCCAATTGAATCGAAAACGTCGCTGCCCCACGTTGTATTTTCTCCCAGGCAACCTTGGCAGCACGTTTAGCACTGACTTCATCAGCATAAGTACGGGAAAGTTCCAATACGTTATCTTTGCTACCTACTAAATAAGAGGTTAATTTATCAGCATTTTTCTGACTTTTTCGCTCAACGGTTAAGGTATGTTTTTTCTCCGGTTTACGGACATCCAACCAGTTTGCTACCACGCCAGTATAAGCCTCTCGGTCAGATAGCGTAAAATTGTGGTTGTCACCTGACCGACGTGTAATCACCAATGCAGGGATAACCGCACCACTGGCTGTTTTATTCTGTCCCTGCCGAATAAATATCAACTTACCATTTTTTACTGAAGCAATTGCCCCTTCTTGCCTTGCCAAGCGCGTAAGAAAACTACCATCTGACTCATTCGTCTGATCAATATGGTTAATAAATATCTTCGCAATATCCTGATGCAAATCGGCGGTAAGGTTATTTCTAGCAGCGATAGTATGGACAATATCCCCTATCGTTTTCTCATGATAAGACTCTTCACGTCTCATATTGAGAGATTCACGGAAATCAGCACTACGGGCACGAATCGTTAATTTGTCCGGTGCTCCACTGTGACCAATTTCATCCACAGTAAAACGCCCTTTACTAATCAGTGGCTGATCACGCCATCCCAACGCCAATGAAATTACATTACCTCTGGAAGGTAGCACTAAACTTCCATCTGCATCATCCAGTTCAATATCAAGCTGGTCGGCTTCAAAGCCACGATTATCTGTCATCGTTAGTGACATTAGGCGCGATTGAATGCGCCCGCTGATATCTTTATTGTCAATTTCCAAAAGAAATGCCGGTGCACTGCCTTTTTCGGAACCTCTGCCAAATTCAGATGTCATGGCAACACCTCTCTGACCCTATCTGACAAATTGTCTGTAAGCATAGAGAATTGTTCCTGAAGATCACCGAATATTTCACTTAGAGAACTATCCACTCGCCGTAATGTCAATGTGAAATCAATTTTGCGGGCAGAACCATTCGACATAAATTCAGTTTTTGTCTGGTCGATACTCTCAATGACAAACATACCGTAAACCGTGCCGCTGCCATCTATAAAGGACCAAGCTTTACCGCTATCAGCCATCACTTGTAGTACCGTCAATGATAAACGACCACCGGTAATTTCTGGATATAACGAACCGGAAAGTGTCATTGTGTCGTTATCCGGCCCCAGAAATTGCCAGGCAGGCCGCATCCCGATACGGCTGTTAAAAGCATGCCGCCATGACTGCTGATGTTGCATACTTTGGTATGGTGTGGTTTTCAACATAAAAACAAATAAACCCAGTGCAGCCATCATAATTAGAATTCTCCTCTATCAGAGAATGAACTGCGTAAACGCGCCTGCTGTTTACGTTCCCGATCATCCAATTCGCGCCTAACCGCTGCTGCAATATCCTGCGCAGATTGCCCCGGCGCACCATAGATATTTATATGATAGACCGGTGATTCACTGCGGTACTCTACCATCTGACGTTTGTCCGCTTTCTTTTCCTGAATCTGAGGATAAGCATGAACCGGTAAGCTCTGAACATGCAATGGTGCGGTTCTGGCTGCGGCAGAAGGCGCCATTACGCTCAAAGAAAATGCCGCAGCGGCAGCAAGTTTAGCAGTCTGTCGGCGGCTAATCACATTAACAGGGCCAGTGACAATCTCTGGTCCATATTCACCAACAATACCAAATCGGCCAACCGGAATAATGCCCCCCTTATCATGTTTGGGCAGAACCGAACTAACATTAGGACTCATATTATTACTGGCGTCTTTTGAAATATCCTCCTTTGACCGCATCCAATCAGGGAGATACTCAGACAATGAAGTCAGTTTCTGTTTCAGGGCTTCCCATTTTTCATTAATCCCATCTAGCAAACTATTAACTATCGCAGTTCCGAACTCTTTAAATTTATCGGGCAGACTCATTATGCCGGCAATAATTTCATTCCATTTATCCGAAATCGATATTTTAATATTCTCCCAGATATCCAACGTGTTCTGCTTAACTAATTCCCAGGCATTACTGATATTAGTTTTAATACTTTCCCAAGTTTGCAAAACACTCTGTTTAATGGATTCCCATTTCTCACTTAGGCTAATTTTAATATTTTCCCAAAGCTGAGAAAATTTCGGCCCCAATGTTTCCCAGTTTTGCCAAATATAAACAGCCGCCATAGCAATTACACCAATAATGGCGAGGATTGGGTTAGCCATCATCAAACGACCAACGATCATCATGGTGCTACCCAACATTTTCAGAGCATTCCCGACTAATCCGAGCGCTCTCACACCAGTACTACCAAAGAAAGTAAGACTATATTTCGCCACAGCTAACGGAAGTAATATTGAAGCGATCGCCTGTGCCAATGCGCCAAAAACAGTTAACATGCCTCCGACCACTACTGTAATAGTCGCAAGCGCTGCAGCCAAGCGTGGTTTGGCTTCCATCCATTCACTGACTTTATTGACTACATTTGTTACTTGCTGAGTGACTTCTCTTGCAGGACCTTCTACGCCAGAAAACATCTGAACGCCCAGATTACTCCAAGCGGCATTGAGTTTTTGGATATCACCGGTGAGATTATTCGTCACTACAGATGCAACTTTTTGGGATTCACCTTGAACATTTTTTAGTCCAGCGATAAAAGTTTGCAATCCTCCCTGCCCTGCTTGATTTACCAATATATCCAAAGCAGGAGCAGCGTTTTCACCACCAATTGCGGTGAAATAACTCGTACGTTGTTTACCGTTCATTGAACGGGTTTTATTATCTAGTTCAACGAGAATATCAGGTAATTGCCGTAAATTACCTTTAGCATCACGAGTCTTAATATCTAGTTGTTTCAATGCGGCGGCGGCAGCTTTAGGCGGTTCAGCCAACCGACTTAGTACATTGCTCAAAGCCTCTCCAGCTTCACTTCCCTTAATATTGGCATCACTTAGCTTTCTTGTAGCAGCCGCAACGGTTTCAATATCAATCCCCAAAGAAGTGGCCGCTGGAGCGACAGATTTCATGGTGTCACCCAATCCCGCCAACGTTGTTTTTGAGCCAATAAGCGTTGCCGTCAAAACATCACTAACATGCCCCATCTCCTCGGATTGTAATTTAAACCCTTCCAGTACATTAGTACTAATATCAACCACATTGGCGAAATCTGTACCGCTTGCCTGCGACATTAATACCGCACCAGGCATTACATTCTTTATCTGGTCAGGAGAATACCCCTTGGAGGCATACAGGCTCTGTCCCTGTGCAATCTGGCTGGCAGGAATCCCTGTACTTTTGCTCAACTCACGACTTTGATTGAGCAACATAGTGTATTCAGGAGAATTTTTTTCAATATTGGTTTGTGCCTGAATTTTAGACATTTGAACATTAAGATCATAACCCGGCATCAGAAAGTTTTTACTGGTTGTCAGTATCTTGCTACCGGCTGATTTTGCACTAGCACCATATTGGCTAACGCGGTCACGAAGCTCTTTGATTTTGCTATAACGACCTTCACCGCGATCTTCTTCCTTTTTGTTACTGGTATGCGCAGTTTCCTGCGCATATTCAGGAGCAGAATAAGGTTTAATTGCTTCATAAGTCTGATTTAATCGCTTGAATTCATCGCGATTTTGCCGGAGAGAATCCGCCAACCTTTTATTATTTCGCTGGGCAGATTTCAAGGCGCTGGTCAGCTTATTAACGGACTGTATTACCAATTTAAGCTGTGACTGTGTATTACTCATTTTCTGCACCACTTCGTAAGATGGCCCGATGTCGCCAGTCCAGTAATTCCGGTAGTGACATTTCATCTGTCACTGCCGGAGACCAGTGGAAAACGGTGGCAATATCTGCCACCAATTCATCTACGGTTAGTCGGTCTGGAAACCGGACTTCGCCGACTTCGGTAACAAAAAATTGACCACCTCAACACTGAGATTAATCAGATCGCCGGGTGTCATTGACAACAAGTCGCTTTTAGTGAGCGCTGGTGTGGTAACACGTGGCAAAACCAATATCATTGAATCCACATCCATCTCCAGCAAAGCCTGTAGCCGAGCACCACGCAGCGCGCCACTGTTCGGTTTGCGCACCACCACTTCAGTGATGTTGCTACTACCACGTGCAAGCGGTTCTTCTAATACGATTGTGCGCTGCTCGTCGTTTTGAGTAATTAGTGTTTCTGTCATGGTTCAACCTTGTTTATCCGATTAGATTAAAGACCCATAGCGCGACGGTGATCTGCCAAGCGATCTTCACCATTAACGACTTCAACCATGTTAACGGTATCCACTTCGATCAGAACTTCACCGTCCCATGTCAATTTGAAATAGGTGTTTTTAGCGCTGATTTTGGTCTGAGTATTATCTCCTTGCTTATAAGTACCGTGGTCAAACTCATGGAAACGGCCACGCATCACGATTTCAACAGCAATCACATCGCTGGTATCATCGCGCTGGCAGGAGCCCGCAAAGCGCAACATTACGCCATCGGCTTTGGTCAGACCCCATTGCCGATAATGTTGAGCTTCCATACCTCCCAGAGTAAATTCAACGTCCAATGCACCTTCATCCAAGCCTAAATCCACGGTTGCGCTACCGTTCATACCACCGCCACGATAGGTTTCCAGTTTACGACTCAGCTTAGGCAGAGTAAGTTCTTCCACGATTCCCTGATAACTATTGCCATCATTAAACAAGTTCAGGAATTTAAGTTTGCGAGGTAATGCCATCTGTGTCCCCTTAGCCGTTTATGCTTTTCGCGAAATCCATCAGGTAACGATCTGTAATACGCTGGCGTAACATCATGTTTTCCAGTGGTGGTACAGGTGTATAGTCGTAATCGAGGGTCAATTTACCCGCTTTCAAGGTGTCTTTATCATTGGCGTTTTCGTCATACCAACACTGACCGTCAATAATGTAACCCCCAGATTTCAGTTCGCGGAACTTAGCGTTAATACCTTCGATAATGTCTCGTACGAGTGAAGGAGTAAGTGGTTTATCGATCGCCCACATATGCGCTTCCGCCATAGTGTCAGCCAATACTTGAGCGGTACGAGTGTAACTTTCGAACTGGAACAATGGGTCATCAGCACAGGTACGGGAACCCCAGAAACGGAAGCCATTTTTACGGATAAGTGTTGTGATACCATTTTGGTTTAGCAGACCTGAATCTGTTGCTGGCTCTTGAAGATCCCAGAATACGTCTGCTGAAAGACCGGTCACACCATTGACACCGATATTGGACAGTGTTTTGTGCCAACCTGTTTCTTCATCAATTTTTGCGCGCAAACCCAGTGCACGAGCAGTAGCGTAGGCGATAGTCTCTTTATTAGCAACAGTATCCCAACTCAGGAAATCAGGCCAAATCAGCATCAGTTCGCGCTGACTGAAGTTTTTGCGATATTCGATAACTTCTGAGATAGTCTTACTGCCATAGGCGCTGATATAAGCCATTGCTCTCAGCTTGTATGCGATACTCGCCAACTCAACAGCAACAGCCTTTGTATCCAGCCCAGGAACCCCCAGAATACGTGGCTTCACACCTAATTGGCTTTGTGCTGCCAACAGTGCCTGTATACCGGTTTTCTTACCTTCATTAGTTGTAGTACCAATGATGTTGCTGGTAGTTTGTTCTTCCGTTTCACCTTGTGCTACACGGACAACAACAGTAACGGGTTTAGACTGGTCTGAGATAGCTTTAAGTGCCTGAGGCAATGTACCGGTTTTACCCGCTTTGCCAATTGCCATCGAAACATCAGTAATCAAAACCGGAGTGTTTAATGGAAAAGTTTTTTCGTCTGCCTCAGGACCAGTACAGACCATACCGACAATAGCGGTGCTAACAGTGGTTATGGTGCGTGTGCCTTCGTTAATTTCCTTTACACGGACGCCGTGATGATATTCTTGTGCCATATTAGCGGTTCTCCTATTAAGGTGTCCCGCTATGTTGAAGTATCCGAATTATTAAATCATTCGATGGGAAATGTGTGGGAGATGATACAAATCAGGTTGGTTAATTTATTATTTTTTCTAATTATTTAACTACCCATCTTTATAGAGAGTGGAAAATGAAACCTCAGTAAATCAATATCTGTTTCTTCTGTCGTGAACTCTTAGCTCTGTTCATTGATTATTTTTTCACAGATTTTCTCTACAAAGACAGATGATAATTTATACACATCGACGCATTTCTCTGTAAATCACTGTTTTGGTCATTTATTGGCACCCTGATATAGCCAATCTTTGCCATATATACTCCTGCTTAGTGCCGATACGAAACTATTCTTTCGGAAATCTCACGGATTAGTGAGTTTTGAAAAATCTTGGTTTGGTGGAAACCGTTACCAAAGCCGCAAACGCGTTGCAACGTAGCGGAGGCAGTGTAACAGGTGACATAACTATTACTACTGACTCTATGCTGAGTTGGAACAGACACACCGACTTCGCCTCTGTCGGTTTTAAAGACACAGGAGATAATGATACAGACTCCTATATGTGGTTTAGAACGGGGGATAATGGTAACGAATATTTCAAATGGCAGCATGCTCTCTCTGGAGGGCCAACCAATGAATGGATGAGCTTGAAATCTGATAATCTTCGAGTTAGGGGGTATCAGGTCTATCATGAAGGATATAGACCAACCGCTGCGATTATTGGTGCTTATACAAAATCAGAATCAGATACGCGTTATATTCAGGACATTCGCCTTGGCGCTAAAGAGAGTGCGCAAATATGGAAAAGTCCCGGAGATAAAGACACAAGTGGGCATACCATTATTGCTGCAATAAATGAAAATAGAGATGAATTAGTTGACACCGTAAACCGCAGGCCAATACAGAAGAAGGTTAACGGCATATGGATGAATATATCCAATATTTAGTAAAGTGATTAATATATGCAGAACATCAAAAATTTTTCCCAATACATACCTGACTCAAAACAAGCCAGAAAATTCATTGCGGATTTTAATGTCATTTATTTGAAGTCAGAAGACGGCCAAGACTGGTATGAATGCCAGAAAAGCTTTAACCTTGATACAATCAAAGTAATGTATGATTTTAATAATGTAATCCGTTCAATATCAGGAGATATATCAGCTTTTAACCCAGATGGAATGAGTGTAGCTGAGGTGAGTAATTTGCCTGATTCTTGTGATATTTCTGGCAAATGGCAATATATAAATGGTGATATTGTTCCGCGTGAGTATACAAAGGCCGAGTTAGTTGCTCAAGCAGAAAGACATAAAGAGGAATTGTTAGCCCTTGCCAGCAATAATATTGCCCCCTTACAGGATGCCATTGATCTGAGCGAAGCAACTGCGGAAGAGATAGAACGACTCAAAGCCTGGAAAAAATACCGAATGCAAGCAAACCGCATTGATCCCACCATAGCACCAGATATTGAGTGGCCTGTACGACCAGTATAAATAATATAGGCCCGCAGTTCACAGACCGCAGGCCTTTTTTCTACTCTGGCTTTTTAGGGTAATCAATAAGTGTTTACCTAATGCGCCAGGTCTTATTGGAATGGAAAAAATACCTAGCCATACTTAACCAGGTTGATACTTCAAAAGCATCAAAAATCGACAGGCCAACATAGCCATAGCCTTAACTGAAAAAAGACCGGAGACAGAATAACGCCCGGTCTTGATAATTTTATTATTCTGGTATTTGCGGCCACTCAATATCTGAAGCCATTGAAGTATCAACACGGCTCAGTAATACCACATACTTCTTCCAGGCAAGCAATAATGTTTTCTCTGCGTCTGAGGCCATCTCAGTCTCAATAGCATATTGTAATAAAGTCATGGCTTCATCAGCCTGTTGGCGAAGAGTGACACGTTGTTGTTCTGCCTGTTTAATCTGAGCGGCTTTTTGAGCTTCAATGTCCGTTACCCATCTTTCACCATCCCACTTGTCAAAATCGGTGCTTGGCTGTTTGAATGTCAGCATTTCTGGTAATTCACCAGGTTTAATGATTTCCTTCTGTTCCCCAGTTTGTGTGCTGTAAGCTATTTTTCCTCGATAATCTGGTACAATTTGCCAACCGGTCAAATCAGATGAACGGCAGGCGACATATCCCTCTTGGGTATCAGGTGGCGCGTCTGCGCAGGAATTGGCAGGAATACCGACACCAACGGGAAGATACTCATCAGAACTGTTTAAATATTCCAGCGTAATCGCATCGTAATTAAACACAACGATACTTCCAGTACTGATAGCAATATTATTTTTATCCAGTACAACCTTATTCATCAGGCAATCCTTACAATGTAATTAAATGCCACGTTTCGTGGACGTGTTTCTATTCCTGTTGAAGCAGCAATTGCATTATCCATATAACCGAAACCACCAGCTCCCATTCCAATAGCAACACCTAATCCGCGAGGATCAATTCCGTAGTTAACGCCTTGGTGCACACTATTGAGAATATAGCTTGGTGTACCCACCCCCTCGATTCCACCATTTGAGTTAGACCACATCCGTCCAATCCTGTGACTGTGTGGAGCAATATCTGCTAATTGAGAGGATAATATATATCGACCAATATCTACCCCACGTCCATCATCCCAGCCCCGGATAAATTCACCACGTAAATCGGGTAATCTACCAGTAGGATAAACTTCCGCTAATTTTGGATATAAAGACTTATCAAAGATTGCCCCATTACATTTCACCCACCCATTTGGTGGTATGTCAGTCGGCCAA
Source organism: Photorhabdus sp. RM71S (assembly GCF_042879355.1). Classification (NCBI taxonomy): domain Bacteria; kingdom Pseudomonadati; phylum Pseudomonadota; class Gammaproteobacteria; order Enterobacterales; family Morganellaceae; genus Photorhabdus; species Photorhabdus sp. RM71S. Next base: position 13,333 of record NZ_JBHFKV010000066.1, read on the forward strand.
GGAAGTGGTATTCCTACCGGGATCTCTTCAAGTACAGACATGAGCATTATGCTGCCCTTACAATGTAGTTAAACGCTACGTTACGTGGCCTTGATACCCCTATATAATTAGCACTGGTAGTCCAAGTCGTTGCTGAACCTCCAGAAGCTCTAGCTCTTAATTGAATATCTTTATTTTGAGGGGTATCCCACTGTAATTTCGTACGCTCATTAACTGAGAAGTTAACAACATTATCAGCAGGTTGATGAACTTCCTGTAGTAAATAAGACCCTTCTTGCCATACCAATAATGTACGATCTGGATCAACGCCACGCTTGTCATCCCAGCCACGGATAAATTCACCCCTTAAATCGGGCAAATTACCACCAGGATAAGCCTTGGCTAATTCCGGAAATTTCGCTTTATCAAAGGCCGCACCATTACATTGCAACCACCCATCCGGCAGTGTGGCCGTCGGCCAAGGAAGTGGTACACCTATCGGAATTAGCTTTTCCATCAAACCAAGGTTTTTTACAAAAGCATTTTTATCTGGGATATCCGCGCCATTTTGGTTTTTTGCCAATTTACTATTAGCATTATCATAAGCCGCTTTTACTGCTTTGGGTGTTGCTGCTGTAGTTTCATCATTACTGTTAATAGCACTACTAAGTTTTGTAAAACCTTTTTCTGTCAACGTGGCGTCTGGGTGATTACGGCTTTTTTCATGTTTCTGAATAGAGCTATCTACATAATCACGAGTTGCTAAAACTACAGAGGGATCGATTTTCAGCGTTACCGAATCCGTATTGCTAACAATCAAGATCATTCTGATAGTTTGTGTTCTACCCGAACCTTCCTGTAATTGTGGTTTATAGGTTTCCGGACAGTTTGCTACTGCAATCAAGTTACCTTCACTGTCAAACAGACCAATTTCACGCATCCACCAACCACCCTCACTTTCAGGGATAATTTGTTCGGCAATAATTTGGTTGGTGTTTACCGGGTCGACGCCTAATGTATTAATTGCAGCACGACGCTTTTCATTAACTAATTTTGTCTGATTGACGTCAGGATCTGGTAATTTACCGCCACCGTCACCAACAGCCATGTGAGTAATATCGACTTTTGTCCCCAAAGCAGCAGCATTTGCCAGTTTCGCCGCTCCCAGGTTAGTTAAAATTGCAAAATATTTCATGGTGAAACCCTCAATGTATCTGTTTCGATCAAATGAATTGCTGCCCCTAAAGGCGTATTGTCGCTAGTTGTAATGATGTCAGGGAGATATTGGTAAACAGTGAGGTCATCTCCACTATAACTCGTCGCAGCACAATAAAATTCGCCCTTAACATCCAGATTGATTGACAAACCTATCAAATGACGACTTACAGGCTTGGCATCAGAAATTAGTCGTTCCAGCTCTAAAAAAGTTTCTTCGGTGATCCCGTTTTCCTGTACCCCTATCGCCAACCGGAATGTGCCCGGTGTTTCATTGTTCTGCCACCATTCCTTTATTTGAATGAGATAACCAAGCGGTTCTACCACGCGACGGACGGCACCAATGGTTCCCTTGTGTTTATGCAGAAACAGCGAATTTTTTATCACTTCCCGCTTAGTGTTTGCCGACCAATTTTCGTCCCAGCGATCAACCGACCACGCCCATGCTAGATAGGGTAATAATTCCTCAGGGCAAGTATCAGGATTCCAGAGTTGGCGAAGCGGGACTGGAATATTTTGCAATTGTGAACATACCTTAGCAGCAGCCAACTCCAAAACCGTAGAACCTGTTGGTAACAGGCGGTCATTCATCAGAACCTCCTACTATCAAACCTGGATTTGGTTTGGAACAATCAGCAGTTTGTGTTTTACCTATTTCCAGTTTTGCGTCAGTACAATAAGGAGCTTGATCTTTACACAGAATTATGTCCTTCGTCGGAGCTCTCAGTTCTACCTGCTGTACTCCCGCGACATGCAGCGCAGCATAAATGGCAGATAACCGAATATCTCTGCCTAACTTATGTTGATCTAGCATGTATTTATCCATATTTTGTTGAGCCAATTTACGGATAGGCTCAGATTCAGGTGTCGGATAGAGATAAAGCACAGCATCAATTTGATATTCCACTATTTGGGCTGACTGCACTTTGACCCGATCAGCAACTGGTCTGACGTTTTCATCATTAAGTGCCACAATCACTTTATCTAATAAATCTTGTGAAGCTACACCGTTATGCTCCTTATCTTCCTCATCTTCTTTATCTTTTTCCCATTTCCATTTCCGTGATAAAACAGTCACAGTCACATTGGCTGGTGATGGGCTGATGACGGAAACATCTGCAACAGTTTGATATTCACCTTTGTATTCGCTTTTATTAGCATGAATACTTTCATTAACCTTAAGAGCATGATATTCATACGCACCTATTGGCCCTGCAACACTTAGCCCTTCGAAGGCTCTTTGGATGCGATCACGGAAAGTGCTATCAGGCTCCATAACTGCCCGGGTAACGTTATAGTTCGCTCCTAACTGGTCTAAATCGCTATTGGTTGCATAGGCCAACATTACTGCACGAGCAGCTTCATTAACCCGCTGGCGCAATATCAATTCCCGGTAAGCATTTTCCTCAAGTAACTTAACCAGAGGTTCGGATTCTAATTCCAATGTTCGAGTAATAGCATCCTGTTGTTCTTCAGGATAAAGAGATATTAATTTGGCTTTACGTTCAGCCAACAGGCTTTCATAATCTAGTGGCTCGACTACATCAGGTGGCGGCAACTGGCTTAGATCAATGGTCGGCATTGTTTTACCTCACAGGGATAGATAAAGAAAACCCCCCAGGGGACAGCTGATAATGACCAGATATATCTACTGTCATTTTGCCGTCTTGTTGGGTATTTATGGTGATAGCTGTCAGATTAATTCGCGGTTCCCAACGGCTAATAGCTGTATAGGTGGCTGCCATAATTTGCAGGCGTAGAGCCGCGTTCTGTGGCCAGTCAATTAATTCAGGTAGCAGAGAACCATAAGTACGACGAGCCAAACGACTACCGATGGGGGTTAGTAAGATGTCGCTGACAGACTGGCGTACATGATCCAGATCCGTCAGGCTATGACCGGTTTGTCGATTCATTCCAAGGTACATCATTATACTGGGCCTCCTGTTGTCGCACCGCCTGCCATAACGCCGGTATGTTGGTGAGAATGTAAGGTCACACCATTAGAACAGAGTTTTCCTCCTGTATTTTCAACATTACCTTCCAGTTTAGTATTTCCTTTCAGAGACAAATCTGGTGCTTTCAGTTCGATTTCTTTTTCTGCTTCACACTTGACTTCATGTGATTTCATTTTGAGCTCTTTTGTTGCATCTAGCCCAATTTCGTTGAGTGCTTTCAATCCAATTTTGTTTTTTGCATCCAATTCAATCTTGTTATATGACTCCAATTTTATTTCGTTGTATGCCTTTAGTTTTATATTTGTCGCTTCAAGATCTATGGAATATAAAGCCTGTATCTTAGCAGTCTTAACACCTGTTACCTTTAATGCACCAGATAACGGTTCATATTCCATTACTGCTCCATCAGGAAAAGCTATATGGACAGCTTCGGAAGAAGCTGATGGAGCTGGAAATTGATCAGAATATACAGCCGGTAATACAAAGGAGGTGGTCAATTCTCCACCAACAGATAGTAATAAAACCTGTTCACTAACACTGGGGGACCACCAGGTACGGGAATGACCTGCTCGCATTGTCAACCAAGGCCGCCAATCGGTTTCAAGATTACCTGTCGCGACTCGGCACATACCTCGGGCATGATCTACCTCGGTAACAACACCAGTTCTGATCAGGTTACGCAATAAGCGCAAAAGTTCTGTTAGTTGTGTATCCATGTTTGGAAAAATGCCATTTGGTGGTTGTGGATTTATGTATGAAAGAATGCCAGCAAAGACAGTTTCCAACATCAAAGAGGAATTGTAAGAAAGACAAAACAAGTTTCTTGAAAAGGGAAAATATAACAACATAAATTAAAAAGCCCTTCCCGTAATCGAGAAAGGCCTTTATGTAATCTATGTTACTAGGTAATTCTTTTGTTAAAGCTTGACTCTAATAGTTAAAAAAATTCAAATTTGCGCTGATTGATTATATATTAAGTATAATGTTCCAGTTCAACTATTTATCTAGCCAGAATAGATAAGTTTAATTTCCTGATATAGAGTGATAATTCTATTTAAAAACCGCCAATTTAGGATGGATATCTTTAATCCCATAGTTGCAAAATAGGTTTCGTTGTAGCTGTCATAATTTCCGGCATCTCAACTTCTGTACCATGTGGCAGAATTACACCATATTCGGCCAAGCTTGGGTTAACTAATAGTACCTGTTCTGTCATACCTTGAGTCCGACCATAATGACGCCAGCATAAAGCATCAACAGTATCATTCTGCTGTGCAATTATTTTCATTAGGTATACCCTCTCTAATTTAGTCAATATTGTTAATTTAAAGTGTTATGGTGCGCTGAATAGTGGGAGAGAAACAATGAAACAATATTGTTAAGGAAACAGTACAAATGAGAAGCAAGAAGCCACTTTTCAGTGGCTAATTTAATAATTAATCATATCTTCCAAAATTTGCTGAATTCATAGGCAAAGTCTATTTCTCAGCTCATTTTCCAATGCAATCATTATCAATTTAGAAACTTTAGATTATTTATCATACAGAATTCCCACATTTATCTGCCGCATTTATTCTTCAAGCGTTTCGTGGTGGTTAATAAGTTGTTTTGCAAGTGGTGTCGACAACTCAGCAATCCAAACTAAAGCAAGTTCTTTATCTTCAGCATGATTACATTCACAGCTCGTTGCCATTCTGGCTATAAAATTAATACGTTGCGCTATTACTGATTCCATAAGAAAGTCCACTGACAAACTTACCTCCGCATAACATAACTGTATATAAGAACAGTACACTTTGATTAGAAAAATTTAAAGTGGTTTTTCATCTTTTTTGAGAACTATATTTGATAGTGTTAATATATTAATTATTGTTTTTATTGAAATAATTAATGGTTAAAAAGGTTTCTTTCCGATCACAATCCATTGTAATTAATAAGTTTTTCTTATTTTATCGATTGGAAGATTTTTTCTCTTTATTTAGATAACATAGTTTCACAAAGTATATATACCCTATGGATTTCAAGATGCATCGCGACGGCAAGGGTGCGAATCCCCGGGAGCATAGGTAACTATGTGACCGGGGTGAATGTAGCCAACAAAGAGACAATTTGAAAGATAACGGGTATAGATTGAAATTTATATGCCCATGATGCAATATCCCCTATCGGATCTAATAAATTTATTTGGGATCACTATAGCTCTTAATCAGAGGGCTTTGTGGAGACGGCAAACTCACCAAACTGTACTTTCAATGAAAAAAAACATAACTGAGATAAAAATGGGTGCAGATAGTGGAGGAAAGCAAGCTATCGAACGCCTTATCAGTGCATATGGTTTTAAATCACGTCAAGCATTGAGCGACCATTTGGGTGTGTCTAAAAGCACAATGGCAAACCGTTATTTAAGGGACAGCTTTCCAGCCGATTGGGTTATTCAATGCAACCTTGAAACCAATGCTTCATTGTTATGGCTAAGCACAGGACAAGGAGAAATGTTCCCTGATGGAGAAAAGAAAAAGGAATCTTTAAAAAACATTATTACCCCGAAAATACAACGCGTTAAATTGATTGGTGGAAAGCTGAGCGATGACGATCCAGTGATTTTAGATAATCAACTGATTGCCAGAGAAATAAAAAAACCTCTTATTGTCGATAACAATAAAACTTGGTATTTGCTAGATACAGAAGAACCTGATGTTCAAGATGGTTTATGGTTAATTGATATTGAAGGCATGCACAGCATTAAAAAAATTACAAGAATCCCAGTCAGTAAGATCCGAGTTTGTGATAACGATGTAACTTTTGACTGTGCAATTAATGAAATCAACTTTATTGGTCGCGTTTACCTAGTGATTTCCAGGTACTGACACACTTTTCAATTGTAAATAAATTAATTTACTTAGATGTGTAAATCCTATGCTGATGGCAATTCGTTACCCAAAAACGTCCAGATGCAGTGGATTTCATACACAATAGATTCTTTTGCTAGCAATAGCTGATTGTTAACTTATTCCATTGTTTCTTTATATCGTATAGTGCGGCGGAAGTTTTTTGTATAGAAAAGAAACGTGATATATTTTGGATAAATTAATAACCAATTAGCCTTGGATATTATGAATACAAAATTAAACATTTAACTAGCCGCACTGAAAATACTAATTTGATCGACAATTTGTTTTATTTACTGGAAAATATTTATATATTGTAGATAACGATATGTTGTAAATTAATGATAACTGTTTCCGTGTGTGGCCTTTTGCCAGCAATCTTGCTGCTTGTTGTTGTTCAACAAATGAAAGTGATACTGGTCTACCACCAATTCTCCCTTGGGCACGAGCAGCTATTAATCCTGCATTTGTTCTTTCTACGATTAATTCCCGCTCCATTTCAGCCAATGCACTCATAACATGAAAGAAAAATCGTCCCATAGAAGTACTGGTATCAATGCTATCAGTCAAGCTTTGAAAATGAATACCGCGTTCACTTAAATCGGAAATCAAAGTCACCATATTTTTTACGCTACGCCCTAGTCGATCCAATTTCCAAACGACTAGAGTGTCACCTTTTTTAAGTAGTTTTAAAGCTCGTTTTAAACCTGGTCTGTTGGATGTTTTTCCGCTAATTTTATCCTCAAAAATTTGTTCACAATTTATACTTATCAATGCGTTTCGCTGTAAATCACTGTTTTGGTCATTTGTTGACACCCGAACATAGCCAATCTTTGCCATATGTAACCCTGAATAATACCAATATAATACTATTATTATCGAAATTATCACGGATTGGCGAGTTTTTAAAAACCTTGGTTTAGTGGAAACGGTGGATTTGGC
>NZ_JBHFKV010000067.1:0-20026 GCF_042879355.1 Photorhabdus sp. RM71S
GCCCGCAGAGTCAAGCGCTTATTGCCGCTTTCTCTGCCCGACCTCACAATGTTTATCAGCGTTGTGTCGGTCAGTGGTGGCGCATTATAGGGCGTTCTTTGGCGCTGGCAATACTTATTTTGAAAAAAATTAACGATCGATGATTATTTCATCAAATTTAACTTAAGTTATCAATTTTTCTAGTTTTGAAAATCCATATTCCTGCAAAACGGGGATTAATGCATCAGTATCAGCATTCACTTTCATACAATAAGCAAGACTATCTGCTGAAGTGCAAACAAGATTATTCTGATGTTTAACCAACCAAGCCGTTCTTCGAGCAATAGCAACACCAGAATCAATTAAACGCGTGCCATCAGGTAATATCTGAACTAATTCTTCTGCTAATAGTGGAAAATGGGTACAACCCAATACCACTGTATCAGGTGGTTTTTTCATTCTAAGCCACGGTTTCAGTATCTTTTTTAAAATATCGGAAGAAACCTTACCACCATGCAGTTTAATTTCAGCTAATTCTACTAATTCAGAAGAACCTATAGATTCAATCCTGCAACCTGTCGCAAACTTTTCGATAAGTTCTTTTGTATAGGAACGATTAACTGTTGCTCTAGTCGCCAATAATCCAACGACACCATTACGAGTTAACTTTGCAGCAGGTTTTATCGCTGGAACCACACCAACAACCGGAAAGCTGAACCGCTCACGTAGAGCTGGCAAGCTGACTGTACTGGCGGTGTTACATGCAATAACCACTATTGTCAGAAGGTGTTTTTGCTGAACAGCACCAACAATTTGAACGACTCGTTCAACAATAAACTCTTCCGATTTTTCACCATAAGGGAATGCTTCGTTATCAAAAACATATATATAATGGAGATCTGGTAATAATTGTCGGATCTCTTGGTAAATAGATAAGCCGCCTACCCCAGAATCAAACACTAAAACTGTTGGGCGTGCGGCTTTATTTAAATCAGAAGTTATAGCTCCCAGTGAGGTAGTATTCACGTCCTGGAATGCGATAGCCATAAACTGTCTCGTAATCTTTATCAAGCAGGTTGGCTATTCTAGCACGAATTGTCAGATAAGAAGTGACTGGATATGAAACTGTTAAATCCCAAAAGCTGGCGCCACCTAATTTCACACTCTTAGCCGGGAATGTACTGAAATCCTTGTCATAACGCCGCCCTAGATATTGATAAGTTAACCCCCAATCAAAATCATATAACTGCCAGTCAAGTTGATATTTCACTTGCTGCTTCGCACGACGAACTAAAATTTCATTAGTTTCACTATTACGGGGTTCAATATACTGTATTGTCAATTGATGCTGAAATATGCCAGTGTCTATTAAGCTAGTCCACTCAACACCTTTAATTTTTGCTTTACCAATATTGTAGTAGCGACTATTTGCATAATCGATCAATTGCTCAATCTCATTGCGATATACAGTCAGACGCCAATTTAGCTGGCCTGTGACGCCTTCAATACCGCCTTCCCATTGTTTACTTTCTTCCGGCTTCAAATCATGATTACCACCAAAACCATACATCTGGCTAAGCGTTGGAGCCTTAAATGCCGTACCATAAGAAGCGATCAAGCGATAATCTTTAATAAACTCCCAACCTAAACTGGCTTGCCATGTAGTATTCCAGCCAGCTTCTGAATGTTTATCTGAACGAATTGCGCCTTCTAAAATAAAATCTTTCAGCTGTTGCTGTGCTGTCAGATACATTCCTGTATTACGTACCGTTTTACTCTTCGGAATATAACTGGTTCCAGCTTCTATCGATTGTTCTTGGAAATCCACACCGGTACTGACCATGCCCTGATATAGCTGAAAAGTATTCCCCCATTGCAAGTTATATTGTTCAGAATCATTAAGGCTAACAGACTTATCATAGCGTCCATATTGAGGATCAAAGTTATAGTCTTTTGTATGACTATAACTGGTAATTAACTGGGATGAGTAGATCCCTTGGTTAAATCTGACTCCCATGTCATAGTGGCGGCTATAAAGTTCACGAGTATCCGGTCTGGCATATGGATAGCTCCAATTAATATCCGCATCATAAGATGTTCTATTGTTATAGCCATAAGCTCGAACAAATCCACTGACTTGCTCATTAAATTTTTGATCGACTCCCAACCAAAGCATTTTGCTCATGAAGCCATCACGATCAGGTTGTCTAAAACCACCGGTATTACCATCAGCAACAACATCGTATCCTTTGGTATAAGTATAGTTAGCTGCTGCTGTCAGAACTGTATTTTCAGCTATCGTTTGTTGAGTTGCACCATCATAAGTTTGATAACCATGTGAGCCGATACCTACATTAAAGCTGGTTCCTGGTTTCTCTCTGGTAGTGATGATATTAATAACACCACCAATAGCATCAGAACCATAAACAGCAGAACGTGGTCCACGGATATATTCAATTTTCTGAACCAATGATACAGGTATTTGGCTTAAATCAGAGGAGCCACTGATGCCCGCTTGATTCAAACGTATTCCATCCATCAATACCAATACATGACTAGCATGAGTACCACGTATAAACAAAGAGCTTAACTGTCCAATACCTCCATGCCGCGCAATATCAACACCGGGTAGACGACGCAAAATATCGGCTACACTATTTGGCTGCCAACGATCAATTTCATCCCGTGTTACAACAGTATAAGGAGCCAGTATGCTTGATACCGGCTGTTTAAAACGACTCGCTGTCACAACCAATGAATCCTGCGACTCCACCGCAACAGAAGCTTGATTCCAACCAGAAATTACCATGATTGAAACAGTGGATAATAATAACCGCTTTTTATTTATCATGAGAGAAAACATCCCACAATTTATTGTTAGAAGGACACGCTACGATGAAGCGTTGAACCTATTCATAGTTGAACCTATTCATAATAGTAAGCATAGACAGGATCGTGTATGAGTAATAAGAAAACTGGACATTCTTTGCTCTTCCCCTACAATTTTGCCCGAAAATTTTTCTTACTACAGATATAAGAGAACAAACATAATGCAAAATCTCCTGCCAACGGAAAGCTATGAACAGCAACTGACGGATAAAGTCAGCCGTTTAAAAAACATGATGGCGCCTTTCCAACCCCCGGGGCCAGAGGTTTTCCGCTCACCGCTATCTCATTACAGAATGCGAGCAGAATTTCGAATCTGGCATGAGCAGGATGATTTGTACCATATTATGTTCGATCAACAGACGAAACAGCATATTCGCCTTGTTCAATTCCCTGTCGCCAGTAAGTTAATCAACAAAATGATGGTAGTATTAATTGACTCCATTAGATCTGAACAGATCTTACGTCATAAGCTATTTCAAATTGATTATCTGTCTACTTGCAGTAATAAAATCCTTGTTTCTCTGCTTTATCACAAAAAATTGGGTGATGAATGGACACAACAGGCATTAAGACTGCGTGAAGCGTTAAGAAATAAAGGATTTGACGTTGAGTTAATTGGCAGAGCCGCTAAAACCAAAATCACATTGGATCATGATTATATTGATGAGGTTTTACCTGTTGCAGGCCGAAAAATGATTTATCGCCAGGTGGAAAACAGCTTCACCCAACCAAATGCTAGCGTCAATATTCATATGCTTGAATGGGCAATTAATATTACCAAAGATTCAAAAGGTGATTTACTTGAGCTCTATTGTGGTAATGGCAATTTCTCTCTGGCATTAGCTCAAAATTTTGAACGAGTATTGGCAACAGAAATTGCCAAGCCATCCGTTGCTGCCGCTCAATACAACATTGCAGCCAACGGTATTGATAATGTACAAATTATCCGAATGTCAGCAGAGGAGTTCACCCAAGCAATGAATGGTGAACGCGAATTTAATCGCCTTCAGGGAATCAATTTAAAAAGCTATCAATGTGAAACTATCTTTGTCGATCCGCCACGTAGCGGCCTTGATGAAAAAACGCTTGAGATGGTCCAAACATATCCACGGATTCTTTATATTTCCTGTAACCCGGAAACCCTTTGCCATAATCTGAAAACATTAACCCAAACGCATAAAATTAGCCATCTGGCCCTGTTTGATCAGTTTCCTTATACTCATCATATGGAATGCGGCGTGCTTCTGGAAAAATTAAACTGATACTTGACGAATATATAAAACAAAAACGCCGGCAGATAGATTTCTCCGGCGTTTTTCATCAATTAATGACAATTTTCTGTAATTGCCTGGTTTTTACGAATTTTTACCTTTCTGTAAATCCAAAATACCAGTACGGTACCCATTACTGCGGGCAGAAAATTAGAGCCAATTTCAGGGTATTCAACCCTGATAATCGCACTATAACTAAATAATCCTAAGAGGAAACAAGCAACAACTAACTTAGGCATCCCATCTGGCATTGAATAATTTAAATAGCGCTGATGGATACAATAAATTGATAAAATCAGTGTTATCAATGGGAAAACTGAAAAAGAAACAACTGAGCTAAAAACTGCTGAAAACGTTCCATTCGTTGCTAATCCGACAATAAAAGCGAGTAACAATGTACTTTTGTCCTGGCGATATTGTTCCATCATTGCGTTCTCCTCCTTCATAGTTATTTAAGTTTAGGGTTCGGTGGGTTCATTTCTTTGCGATACCAATAATATGCACCTTTAGCAATCATCCGTAGCTGCAAGACTAAACGTTCTTCTAAACGCTGTCTTTTCTCCAAATCAATATCCAATGCTTCTGCACCGGCACTGAATACTATTGTTACCATTGCCTCTGCCTGCACCTCAGTAAAATGCCTCGGCATACAGCTTTCCTGTTCTAAATAGTCTGCCAGTTCAGCAATAAAATGTTGGATTTCCCGTGCGACAGCGGCACGAAATTCAGCAGAAGTCCCCGAACGTTCACGTAATAATAATCGGAATGCATTTGGATTATTACCGATAAATTCCATAAAAGTTGAAACAGATGTGCGGATGACACTGCCACCTTTAGCAATACGTTGTCGAGCTTGCCTCATTAACTGACGTAGCATCAAACCACTTTCATCCACCATAGTCAGCCCAAGCTCATCAACATCGCGGAAATGACGATAAAATGAAGTAGGTGCAATACCTGCTTCACGGGCGACTTCACGCAAGCTAAGGCTGGTAAAACTCCTTTCGGCACTCAACTGGCTGAAAGCAGCTTCAATCAGTGAACGACGAGTTTTTTCTTTCTGTTTCGCTCTGATGCCGATAATGTTACTCACACGAATCCTGACTCTTTATCTGAACTACATGTTAGGAAATATACCAAATTTTAACGCGTTTGCCGTAATGATATGCTTGTCATGTCATTTATAATGATCCATGTCATTTTCTCAGCGCATTTTCTTATTAGATATTAAGATGATAAAAGTGACTACGCGTAGTCAGAAAATCATTAAGGGAGCATTCCCCCTTTGTTAATTCGATCGTTAGATAATTATTTATTTTCCAAAAACTTCATGGTATCAGCATAGCGGGTAAAACTATGTTCAATTCACCCTAAACGATGACATAAACTCCTTATGAGGATTGGGTTATTAAGTCAACCGATGTTAATATAGCGTTGTAATTTTGTGTAAAAACAGGTCTCTCCTCTATGCAACATATTCATTTTGACGCCATTGTCATTGGTTCTGGTCCCGGTGGAGAAGGAGCAGCAATGGGATTGGTGAAACAGGGTAAAAGCGTTGCTGTTATTGAACGCTATAATAATGTCGGCGGTGGTTGTACTCATTGGGGTACCATCCCGTCGAAAGCCCTCCGCCACGCCGTCAGTCGTATTATTGAATTCAACCAAAACCCTCTGTACAGTGATAATTCCCGCGTTCTTCGCTCTTCATTTGCTGAAATCTTACGCCGTGCTGAAATGGTAATTAATCAGCAAACTAGAATGCGTCAAGGATTTTACGAACGTAATGGGTGTCGTATGTTTTCCGGAGAAGCAACATTCATTGATGACCACCGGGTGAGTGTGCGCTATGCTGACGATAGCCACGATATTTTAAGCGCAGATAAGATTATTATCGCAACTGGTTCTCGCCCATATTGTCCGCCAGATGTCGATTTCACTCACTCCCGTATTTATAACAGCGATTCCATTCTGAAATTGGATCATGAACCACGGCATGTCATTATTTACGGTGCCGGAGTGATTGGTTGCGAATATGCTTCAATCTTCCGTGGATTAGGCGTAAAAGTTGATTTAATTAACACTCGTAATCACTTACTCGCTTTCCTTGATCAAGAGATGTCAGATGCACTTTCTTACCATTTCTGGAATAGCGGTATAGTAATCCGCCACAATGAAGAATATTCTAAAATTGAAGGTGTTGATGATGGTGTTATCGTTCACCTTAAATCCGGTAAAAAAGTCAAAGCTGACTGTCTGCTTTATGCTAATGGTCGAACAGGTAATACGGATACTTTAGGGCTAAAAAACGTTGGTCTGGAAGCAGATAGCCGCGGTTTACTGAAAGTTAATAAGATCTATCAAACCAGCAACGAAAATATCTACGCTGTAGGAGATGTTATCGGCTATCCAAGCCTAGCCTCAGCTGCTTATGATCAAGGCCGAATTGCCGCCCAAGCGATGACGAAAGGAAACGCCGAAGTTCATCTGATTGAAGATATTCCAACGGGTATCTATACCATTCCTGAAATTAGCTCTGTAGGTAAAACCGAACAACAATTAACAGCAATGAAAGTGCCTTATGAAGTTGGACGCGCACAATTTAAACATCTTGCACGCGCACAAATTGCGGGGATGAACGTAGGAAGCCTGAAAATACTGTTCCACAGAGAAACAAAAGAGATTCTTGGCATTCATTGTTTCGGGGAACGTGCGGCTGAAATTATTCATATCGGCCAAGCGATTATGGAACAAAAAGGTGAAAGTAATACTATCGAATATTTCGTCAATACTACTTTCAACTATCCAACTATGGCTGAAGCCTATCGTGTCGCAGCTTTAAACGGGCTTAACCGGCTATTTTGATTGCCCGTAATAAGTGCCCATTTTAGCTCTAATAGCCTCTGCTAGTTGCTCATAGCGACCACGCAGAGGTGAACCAGGACGATAAATCAAAACAACAGACCGCTTAGGTTCAGGGCTGCCACACTCCAGATAACAGACGCCATCACGTTTTTTCTCTTGTGGTACTGCCAGATCAGGCAATAAGGTTATTCCGCTACCGGCAGCAACCATATTACGCAGGGTTTCCAAACTGGTTGCACGAAAATGGGTATCTTCCTTCGCGCCCGCCTGAAAACAGAACCCCATTGCCTGATCACGCAAGCAATGACCATCTTCTAACATCAACAATTTTTCACCTGCCAATTCATCCATAGCGATTTTTTTACGCTCTGCCCAAGAATGGCCATCATAGATAGCTAGTTTCATGGGTTCTTCAAACAATGGCACTTCAATGAAAGCTCTTGTCTCCTTAACCATTGCCAGAATCGCACAGTCCAATTTGCCACTATCCAACTGGGCTAACAGACTTTGAGTCTGGGCTTCATATAGATACATTTCCAACTTAGGAAACAAACTATGAAGCCCAGGGATAATATGAGGCAACAGATATGGACCAATTGTCGGGATCAAACCAATATGCAGAGGACCAGACATGTTTTCCCCTTGAAGTGACGCCATTTCCTGCAAAATCCTCACCTCGCGGAGAACTGTTCTGGCTTGTTCTACTAATAACATCCCTTGTTGCGTGAACAAAACTTTACGGCTGGTGCGCTCCAATAACATGACACCCAGATCATCCTCAAGCTTACGAATTTGCCCGCTTAACGTAGGCTGGCTAACGTGGCAAGAATCAGCAGCACGGCGAAAGTGCCGATGCTCCGCAAGCGCCACAAGATATTCCAGATCGCGGATATTCATTCCCACCTCAACATATTTAATATAAATGATAGAAACTACCAATAGATAATTATATCAATGTGAGGAAAAGACTATCAGATAATCCTTAAGAACTTATATATAAAGCTCTCATTTATTTTACAGGGGATAAATTAATCCCCCTACTATTATGATGACTAACTTAATTTTAGCCTCTGCTTAGCCTCTGCAATCGCTTTCATAACCTGTTTTTGCGACACTCCTCCCTTTGCAAGGCGTTTGTCCAGACAAGATTGCAAAGACAAAATATCATATACATCTTCAGTAATTGCACTACTGAACTTCTGCAACTCTGCCAATGACAACGCTTCCAATGCCTGCCCCTGGGCAAGCGCCATAATCACAATTTCCCCAACAATATGGTGAGCTTCTCGGAATGGAACACCTTTTGCAACCAAATAATCAGCTAATTCGGTCGCGTTAGCATAACCCTGTTTAGCTGCTTCCGCACAACGTGAACGCCTGACCTGAATACCATCTAACACCAACGCGGACATATGTAAACAATCCAGCCAAGTATCCAGCGCATCGAATAACCCTTCTTTATCCTCCTGCATATCTTTATTGTAGGCTAGCGGCAAACCTTTCAAGGTCATCATCATACCGGTCAATGCCCCCTGCACCCGGCCACATTTCCCACGAATTAACTCCAGTGCATCCGGGTTTTTCTTCTGTGGCATCAGAGAAGAACCGGAAGTGACTCGATCTGACAGTTCAATAAACCCGGCTTCACCGCTATTAAAGAAAATTAGGTCTTCCGCAAAGCGGGAAAGATGGATCATACTGATACTGGCATTAGATAACAGTTCCAATACATGGTCACGATCTGAAACGCTATCCAAGCTGTTACGCGTCGCAGAAACAAAACCTAGCCATGATGCTAGTTGTTCGCGGTCAATATCATAAGCGGTTCCAGCCAATGCACCACACCCAAGCGGGCTGGTATCCAGCCGTTTCAAAGTATCCTGTAACCGACTTTCATCACGGACCAACATTTCTACATATGCCAAGCACCAGTGAGCAAATGTGATAGGCTGCGCTCTTTGCAGATGGGTATAGCCCGGCATCACTGCATCCTGATTATTCTCCGCAGTAATCACCAATGCCTGCTGTAACTCCACAATTGCCTGATAGAGATGTGAAATGTATTCTTTACACCAAAGTTTGAGATCTGTTGCCACCTGATCGTTACGGCTACGACCAGTGTGGAGTTTCTTACCCAGATCGCCAACTTTACTGATCAACTGCCCTTCTACCCAACTATGGATATCCTCTGCACCACTTTGCAAGATGGCTTGTGGGTTAGCCTGAACCTCATTCAACAATTCATTTAATGCCAGCTCCAGTCTTTGTTGTTCTTCAACGGTCAGCACACCAACCGTTATCAACGCTTTCGACCATGCAACTGAACCGGTAATGTCCTGTTCCGCCAACCGGTAATCAAAGCGAAGTGAATCGTTAAATTGTTTGAACCGTCGATCTACTTTCTGACTGAAACGCCCGCCCCAGAGTGCCATATTTTTGTTCCTGATTATCTGATGTCTGAGTGATTGATTACCTTTCATAAACAGCAATTTCATTCGCAACATGGAGATAATAGACTCGATAAATCAAATACAAGGATG
The DNA here is from genome assembly GCF_042879355.1 of Photorhabdus sp. RM71S. Lineage (NCBI taxonomy): Bacteria > Pseudomonadati > Pseudomonadota > Gammaproteobacteria > Enterobacterales > Morganellaceae > Photorhabdus > Photorhabdus sp. RM71S. The sequence goes on from NZ_JBHFKV010000067.1 coordinate 9,545, forward strand.
AATTCACGATCTGGTCATTACCTCCATAACTACGAACGATGAAATTACTCTTTACTATTTAATGCCCGAATGCGCGAAGGGAGAGAATACAGACGGATAAATCCTGCTGCATGGCTGTGATCGTAAACCTCATCTTCACCAAACGTTGCAAACGCTTCAGAATAAAGGCTATTTGTTGATTTTTTCTGGATCGCTGTTACCTGACCTTTATAGAGTTTCAGTACTACTTCACCGCTGACATCCGCAGCCAACGCCTCAGCCGCGGCCTGAATAGATTGACGTAGCGGGGCAAACCAACGTCCGTCATAAACGACATAAGACATTTCTAGCCCAAGCTGCTGACGCCATTTAAAGCTATCACGGTCCAGAACCAGTTGTTCAACACCACGCAACGCAGCCATCATGATGGTTCCTCCCGGCGTCTCATAACAACCACGAGATTTCATTCCCACCAGCCGGTTTTCCACGATATCGATACGGCCGATACCATGTTTTACTCCCAAAATGTTCAGCGCTTCAAGGCATTGATATGGAGACATCACCTTGCCGTTAACCCCAACAACCTCGCCTTTCTCAATAGTGACACTGACCAATTCAGCTTCATCTGGTGCTTCTTCTGGATCGACTGTCCACACCCAACAATCTTTATTGGATGCATTCCAAGTACTTTCCAGTACGCCACCTTCGGTAGAGATATGCCACGCATTCTCATCACGGCTGTAAATTTTCTCCAATGTTGCGGTGGTTGGAATATCTCGCGCTTTCAGATAATCCAGCAACGCTTCACGGGAACGCAAATCCCACTCTCTCCACGGTGCAACTACTTTTAGCTGGGGGGCTAATGCCGTATAAGTGCTTTCAAACCGAACCTGATCGTTACCCTTACCTGTTGCACCATGAGCAAGTGCATCTGCTCCCACTTTCAGTGCCAATTCAACCTGTGCTTTAGCAATAATGGGGCGTGCCATTGAAGTGCCCAACAAATAGCTACCTTCATACAGAGCACCGGTTTTCAGTACCGGATAAACATAATCTTTAATGAATTCCTCACGCAGATCCACAACGTGACATTCTGATGCGCCAGAACGCAAAGCTTTCTGCTCCACGCCTTCCAAATCTTCACGGCTTTGCCCCACATCGGCAACAAACGCAACAACTTCACAGTTGCCATAATGTTCCTTCAGCCAAGGAATAATGGCAGAAGTATCCAGACCACCAGAATAGGCAAGAACGATTTTTTTAATATCTTTAGTATGCATGAAGTTACCCTTTGAAATTCCGTTGTTATTTATCAGCAAAGATTTGCCGAAAATTAATCAAACTTAATTTAAGCCAGAATACGAGTACCGACGGGAACACCGTTAAATAGATCGGTCAGTTGATCTGCATGACGCCAACTGGCGATATCTACCGGACGATCTAATGTCCTAGCTGCATCTAAAGCGGCATTCACCTTCACAATCATGCCGTCAGTAATGATGCCGTGAGCAATAAGTTGTTCTGCTTTCTCAACATTTATGTCAGGGATTCTCTGCCCTTTACCATCCAAAATACCACTAACATCAGAGAGCAATACCAAATCAGCACCTAGCGTCTGAGCTATCGCCGTTGCTGCCTGATCGGCATTCACATTCATCAGCTCCCCTTTATCCGTTACACCAATTGAGCTGATAATGGGCATATAACCCGCATCCAATAACATTTTCAGCAACTTAGCATCGCCCGGCATCGCTTTCCCCACATGCCCCAACTCTTCACTCAGTTGGGAAACCATGACCACATTACCATCTCCTAAATATAATCCAACTGATGCAAGTTGATATTTAGTCGCCCACGACAACAAGGTCTTATTGGCGATACCAGCCAATGCGCCAGTGATAATCCCAATCTGATCAGCGGGTGTTACTCGTAATCCTTGTTCCTTCACTATCGGTAGCTGCAACTTCTGCATCAGCTCATCCACCAGATAACCACCACCATGAACAACAACCAACTGACGTTCGTGTGTTTGCCGATATTCCTGCAATGCAGTAAACACGCGTTCCAATGCTTCTTCATTGTCCAATAACACGCCACCTAACTTTATGACTAAAGGTTCCATCTGCTCTACTCCTTCACGTCAACCATTAAAGTAATGCCTGAGTTTCTTCAAACCCAAAACGTATATTCATACACTGAACTGCCTGAGCTGCCGCGCCCTTCAAAAGATTATCCTCAGTACCCACAACAATCAGATGGTCACCCTCTACAACAAAACCGATATCACAGAACGGTAACCCAACAACGGATTTCAATGCTGGCACCCCTTTGCTGTAAAGCCTTACCAATGGCTTATCTTTGTATGCTTGCCGATACACCTCATCTATCTGTTCTGCGGTAACACCCGGCTTCAATTTACAGGTAATTGTGGCAAGAATACCCCGCGCGAAATTGCCAAGATGTGGAGTAAAAATCACTCTGGTTCCCAGATGCTCCTCAATCTCCGGTTGATGACGATGGGTAAATATTCCATAAGGTTGCAAACTGATTTCGCAGAAGCTGTTGGTCATGCTGGCTTTCCGACCTGCTCCACTTACACCACTAGTAGCATTAATCACCGGCCAATGGCTGGTATCCAGCAAACTATTTTCCAACAGCGGTTTCAGGGAGAGTTGAGAAACTGTTGGGTAACATCCCGGTACAGCAACTAATTGGGCCTGTTTGATTTTTTCAGCCTGCCATTCGGCAAGTCCATATACTGCTTGTGCTAACCATTCAGTATGCTTATGTTTGAATCCGTAGTATTGTTGATAAATCTGAGCATTTTGTACGCGGTAGGCACCAGAGAGATCAAATACAGTGCAACCTGCTGCCAGAAATAACGGCGCAATGTCATGACTAACTTCATGGGCGGTGGCAAGGAAAACCACATCAATCCCTTTAGCAGCATTAATAATATCAGTCAGCGGTTGCAGCGGTAGATCAACAATGCCTTTATACTGTGGATGTAAATCTGAGAAGCATTTATCTGCATCAACGCTCTGAGCAGAAACCATGAGTCTAATCAGATTCGTATGCGGATGACGATGCAGATATGCTGCCAGTTCTGCTCCGGTGTAACCACTTGCACCAACAACCAGCGTATTCAACATAGGATATCTTTACCTTATGCTCAGTATTCAAACGGGATAATGTATTTTTATTCAAAAAAAATGCATGAATATTGATACTATCATGAATAAAGGCTGTCAACAGTGAATATTAAATTACCTCCATTTATTGAGCTATTTCGGCAATTAATCGCGACTCCATCTATCAGCGCCACCGATGTCAGTATTGACCAAAGTAACGAGTCTCTCATCAACCTACTGGCAAGTTGGTTGAAAGAAATTGGTTTCGAGATTGAGATACAGCCCGTCCCCGAAGCCCTCGGAAAATACAATCTACTAGCAACATTGGGGAGTGGCCCAGGTGGGCTACTCTTATGTGGACACACTGATACCGTCCCCTTTGACGATGGACTCTGGACTAAAGATCCCTTCACCCTGACAGAGAGAGATAACAAACTGTACGGTTTAGGTACAGCAGATATGAAAGGCTTTTTCGCCTTTATTATTGATGCATTACGGGACATTGATGTCAGTAAAATAACCCATCCGCTGTACATTCTGGCAACCGCAGATGAAGAGACGACAATGGCAGGAGCCCGTTATTTTGCCGCAAGTACCGCTATTCGACCGGATTTCGCGATTATCGGCGAACCTACTTCATTGCATCCTATCTGTGCGCATAAAGGACATTTATCGAACGCTATCCGTATTGTTGGCCAATCCGGGCATTCCAGTGATCCAGATCGTGGTATAAACGCCATTGATTTGATGCACGAATCTATTGGTCACTTGATTGAACTACGCAATACGCTAAAAGAGCGTTATAACAACCCGGCATTTGCCATTCCATATCCAACTATGAATTTCGGCTATATTCACGGAGGTGACGCAGTAAACCGTATTTGTGCCCATTGTGAATTACATATGGATATTCGCCCATTACCGGGCCTAACGTTGCAGGATCTGAACGGACTGTTAAATGAAGCACTGGAACCCGTGAAACAACGTTGGCCTGGCCGTCTGACTATCAACGAATTACATCCCCCTATTCCCGGTTATGAATGCCCAACCGATCACAAGATGGTTGACGTGATTGAGAAACTGCTAGGCCGCAAAGCTGAAACGGTCAACTACTGTACCGAAGCACCATTCATTCAGAAAGTATGCCCAACTTTAGTCCTTGGCCCTGGTTCTATTGAACAGGCACATCAACCGGATGAGTTCATTGATATGTCATTTATTAAACCCACCAGAAAGATAATTTCTCAGTTAATAGATCATTTTTGTCTAAGCAATAATTAATTGTTTTACTCGTCCCCCAAAAGTCAGGGGGACTCAAGCATCATAACAATTAACAAAAGTACTCTTCCCAAGCTTTCTGATACATAAGTAATACTTATAGACCATGGCCTACCATTAAATTTTAGAAATTTCACCCAAACTGATTATTTTCTGATATGAATATGAGGGCTTAGGGTCAATGCAACACTGTGGCGCCACAAAAAATAACTTCCCGCCACTTAAATGAAATTTTTCTACAGGAACAGAATCAACATCCTGCCAGCAATAAAGGCTAAGAGTCACATGAACCAACAATATTCTGCAATGCGTAGTAATGTCAGCATGCTAGGTAAGCTGCTCGGAGACACGATCAAAGAAGCTTTAGGGGAAGATATTCTCGATAAAGTTGAGACTATCCGCAAATTATCCAAATCGTCCCGCGCAGGTAATGAAGCACACCGCCAGCAGCTATTATCTACATTGCAAAACCTATCTAATAATGAACTGCTGCCAGTTGCCCGTGCTTTCAATCAATTTCTCAACCTGACAAACGTCGCAGAACAATATCACAGTATCTCCCCGCATGGTGAAGCTGCCAGCAACCCCGTTGCGTTAGCGAAATTATTCACCCACTTAAAAGAAAAAAATTTCAGTAACGACGATCTGAAAAAAGCGGTAAATGAACTGTCTATTGAACTGGTTCTCACCGCTCACCCAACTGAAATCGCTCGTCGTACATTGATCCATAAACTGGTAGCCGTTAACACCTGTCTATCGCAACTTGATCACGATGATCTGGCGGATTATGAGCGTAATAACATTATGCGCCGCCTGCGCCAGTTAATTGCCCAATCATGGCATACCGATGAAATCCGCAAAATCCGTCCTACCCCAATTGATGAAGCGAAGTGGGGGTTTGCTATGGTGGAAAATAGCTTGTGGGAGGCTGTGCCAGCATTCCTACGTGAATTCAATGAACAACTGGAAGAGTCAATTGATTACAGCCTGCCAGTTGAAGCGGTACCTGTCCGCTTTACTTCCTGGATGGGCGGCGACCGAGACGGCAACCCAAATGTCACCTCTGAAGTCACTCGTCATGTATTACTGCTTAGCCGCTGGAAAGCAGCCGATCTATTCCTAAAAGATATTCAGGTTCTGGTTTCTGAGCTATCCATGTCTGAATGTACACCAGAAGTTCGTAAACTAGCAGGTGGTGATGAAATTCTAGAACCTTACCGAGAAATTGCTAAAAAATTGCGGACACAACTCAGCAATACATTGACCTATTTGGAGAAACAACTGAAAGGAGAACAAGTTCTGCCACCAACTGATTTGCTGGTGGATAACGAACAGCTTTGGCAACCACTTTACGCCTGTTATCAGTCACTAAAAACCTGCGGGATGGAAATCATTGCCAACGGTCAATTATTAGATATCTTACGCCGTATCCGTTGCTTCGGCTTATCACTGGTACGTATTGATGTACGCCAAGAAAGCACTCGCCATACAACCGCCGTTTCTGAACTGACGCAATACCTGGAATTAGGTGACTACGCCAGTTGGTCAGAAGAAGAAAAACAGGCTTTCCTACTGTATGAACTGCACTCCAAACGTCCATTGATCCCACATAACTGGCAACCAAGCGCTGAAACGCAAGAGGTTTTCGCAACCTGTAAAGTCATTGCCGAGTCACCTCAAGACGCTATCGCCGCTTACGTTATCTCAATGGCTAAAGTACCTTCTGATGTATTAGCGGTTCACTTGCTACTGAAAGAAGCCGGTTGTCCGTTCACTTTACCCGTTGCCCCATTGTTCGAAACCCTTGATGACCTGAATAATGCCGAAAATGTCATTCAGCAATTAATGAATATTCAATGGTATCGCGAACTGATTCATGACAAACAGATGGTGATGATTGGTTATTCTGACTCAGCAAAAGATGCCGGAGTGATGGCTGCGGCATGGGCGCAATACCGAGCACAGGATGCCTTGATCAATGTTTGTGAAAAAGAGGGCATTACGCTGACCTTATTCCACGGTCGTGGCGGTACTATCGGCCGTGGCGGTGCGCCAGCACATGCTGCTCTGCTTTCCCAACCACCGGGAAGCCTGAAAGGTGGCCTACGTGTGACCGAACAAGGCGAAATGATCCGCTTTAAATTCGGTCTGCCACAAGTCACTATCAGTAGCTTAGCCTTATATGCCAGTGCGATTCTGGAAGCAAACCTCCTACCACCGCCGGAGCCTAAACTGGAATGGCATCAGGTGATGGATACCCTGTCTGATGTTTCCTGCAAGATGTATCGCGATTATGTACGTGAACAGCCCGATTTTGTACCTTATTTCCGCGCGGCAACACCAGAACAGGAATTAGCTAAACTGCCTCTAGGTTCTCGTCCAGCCAAACGTCATCCGGCGGGTGGTGTGGAAAGTTTACGCGCTATCCCGTGGATTTTCGCCTGGACACAAAATCGCCTAATGTTGCCAGCCTGGTTAGGTGCAGGTGCCGCGCTACAACAAGTTATCAATGATGGAAAACAGGATGTATTAGCAGAAATGTGCCGTGATTGGCCTTTTTTTACCACTCGGATTGGTATGTTGGAAATGGTCTTCGCCAAAGCTGATTTATGGTTGGCAGAATATTATGATCATCGTCTGGTAGATAAGAACTTATGGCCGTTAGGTCAGAAACTGCGCAAGCAACTCTCCTCGGATATTAAGACGGTATTAGCCATTTCTAAAGATGAACACCTAATGGCAGATTTACCATGGATTGCAGAATCAATCGCCCTACGTAATGTTTACACTGATCCACTAAACGTCTTACAGGCAGAACTATTACTGCGTTCCCGTCAGCAACAACATCCCGATCCTCAGGTTGAACAAGCGTTGATGGTAACCATCGCCGGTATCGCAGCAGGAATGCGAAATACAGGTTAGTAGTAGGTAATCTTAGCGCAACAGTAGTGACACTATTGAGCACAGCACAAGTATCTTTTGTCTCCAGACAACCCCATACAAAATGTGCTCAATAGATAACGAAAAAGAAGTTATTTCTCACCAAGCGAAGCGTACTTGAAAAAAAATTCCTTATCATTTATCCCCTTTTTTCCGCAGTAAGATAAACACGGAAGCAATCACCCACGCAAAAGTTTCGATCATTACATAAATAAAATTTAATAATGTGATTTTTTCTCACTTCCCTAGAATTGTGCTTTTCCATTTCTAAGAGGATTCAGTCGTGAAGAAAAATAAACTTGCCATGTTGTTATCTCTTGCTGCCTTATTTGGCGTTAATGCCTATGCCCAAACAGAGCAACCGAAGGAGGTCCATACTGCTCAAAATGCCCTGGCAGCGCAATCCCAGCTACTGCCTAACCCAGAAAGCCCCATCCTGGCCGAAGAAGAGAAAAAGCTCGACATTAAATCTGAGGTAGCTTACGCCCCCGCACCTCCACTAACCAATATGTGGGTCTATGCCGTTGGCTCAACGAATTGCGGATGGGAATACACTTCCAACTTGCCAGTGACAAACTGCAATCACGGAGGATACCAGCTCCGCGCCGCCGTTCTGGAAATTGGCTACGGATATAATTCTTTTGCCTGGATGAACGGCAGTATACTGCCATACTCACTGTACTCTTCTACACCAGTTTGCATTACAAACGGGCACTACAATTGGCCATGTGCTGCGGGCCAAATTGTGGTTGGCTTCCTGAAAGAATACAGCCTCGATGGCTACCAGAATGGTACCTTCAGTTACCAGAACACTTCTGCTAATTGGCCTCGAAATACCATGTCAACGCAGATCAGCATTCTTTGACTTGCTAAAACCCATTTAGGAGTCTATTAAGAAGGGCGGGAAACCGCCCTTGTTCATTTTTACGCACAGGTATCGACGCCGATGGTTTAGCCTCGTAATTAGGCAATTATATAAAATTAATTTAAAAGTTTACCTCGGTGAATTTCTCACAAATTATTTCCGTTAGGCTCCCTCTGTAGGAAAGCCTGTACCCAGTAATAAAGTTATTAATCAACGAATGGTATAACGAATGCACAAAATAATATCGCTCGTAGCTTTCAATAATACACCTGATTAATCTTTAAAGCTTCTTAAGGTTTTTCGCCTAAACTTTGTGCCACGAACTCCCTTGAATACTTAACGGCGGCCATTCTTGGCTTTCAGTAATAGGTGCCGTAGCCGTAAGGTCCCTTGCTTGCTGTAACATCCGCTCGACCAAGTTGGTCAATAACTCAGCATCCAGCCTCTCCAACCATTCACGGCTCCAAAGCAGAGTCTCTCCCTCACCACTACGACTCAGTTGCAATGACGGCCAATCGGCCAGTGTAGCCAACGAACAAGGTTCGACATCACCTAGTGGAATAAACAAAGTTACCAACTCATCGCGTTGGCGGATATGCAAACTAAAAGGGCCGAGAGGTAGATCGAGCCCCTCCGAATGCAGAGATTCTTCGGTCTGCCCAAGGCGTCGGCACAGTTCCGATAATAAGGAATTGAACATGGTTACCCTTGTTACCTTTTATGGTTGTCAAACACAGATTCAGTCGGCGGCCACAGGTTAGCGATCGGAGGATTACTCGACGTGCCTTGCAGTTTACCACCTATGGTCGCAGCCCAAGGATCGATGACATATGCCTGGGAGCCCCAAGTTTCGGGTTTGCTGAGCTCACTATTGGGATCACGACCGACCACCACGAAGCAGTGGGTCTGGCTATGCCCCTTGGCGCCACGATGAGCGACTACCTCAATGCGCTGCTGGTCATTTTGATTGTGCTTCATCAGTTCGGCTGCCGCAGAGTAGGCCAAAGTGGTGCAGCAACCAGCCTGAGCTTGAGCGACCCGGGCGGCGATAGATTGCAGTTGGTTGAAACTGACGTTGCCTTGTCTAGCGGCGATAGCCGCCATGTTGGACATCATATTGGCCTGGCTGTTACCCCTCAGGCGATCCGGGCTGTCATTGAATAACCTCAATCTCTCCATGATTTGCTGATAATGAGAATTCTGCTTGCTAACGAAAGTGCCGGCATCAGTGCATGCGTAAGTACCCATCTTCTGTAAAGCTGGCATAGCCTGCTGCAACATCGCTTGGGGACCGGCCGTCATCACCTTTGGCTGGAGAGTGCGCACCACAGCGCCTTGTTCTGCCAGAGCCTGTTTAAGCTCGGCAAGGCTGGAGCTACGGGCCGCCACCTCTTTAGGGTGGTGGTTCTCCCAGTGCTGGATAGCATCCTGCACCCGTTGGGCTTGCGCACTGTTGGGAACACTCTGCAATTGGCGCAGTTCGGTGATCAAATGCTTGAGATCCGAACTCTGGAAATGCAAAGGACCTCGCCGAACAGACTGTTCGAACAAGCGGTTACCCTGTTCGAGTAGGGGAGAAGATGCAGTGTGCTGAGAAGCTTGCGTTTGGCTAAGCAGTGTATGACCGCCAATATGCTGAATATGCATTATTCTTTCCAAAATAGGTTGAGTTGATTAAGAGTATCTTAGTATTTCTCCTGCCCTGTTTATGTAAAAAAGTGACCTGATTTTTATCTGTTTAAGGTGTCAGAGAAAAGGATTCTCCGGGGATAGATGTCCAGGATTATGGAACAACAACAGTTCATACTGGACGAAGGCTTATGGTGGACTTTACTTATTAAACCGAGATGATCTAACAATGACAATGTAGTGTGGGGATACAAACTCAATATTAAAACTTGCTTACTCAATTTTTATACAGAAAAATACCGTATACGTTAATTTGCCGTATTTAAAGAGGAATGATAATGACTGCTATCGCTCGATTTAATTTAAAGATGGGCACAGATGAAAAACAGATGAAAAGGAAATTATTTCTCGCGCCGCGGCTTTAATGGGCACAACAATGGCTGCATTTTAGATAGAGACTCTCGCATAACAATGACAGTCCAGGATTTTCAGGCATTCACAACTGCTTTAAATGACGCTTTCACTCCCAATGCTGCTTTACAAAACGTAAAATAAGTAAATAAGTAAATAAGTAAATAAGTAAATAAGTAAATAAGTAAATAAGTAAATAAGTAAATAAGTAAATAAGTAAATAAGTAAATAAGTAAATAAGTAAATAAG
>NZ_JBHFKV010000068.1:0-19747 GCF_042879355.1 Photorhabdus sp. RM71S
AATCGCCCCCGAAAAACACGGGGTGGGAAAACACCGAATGAATTATTTAAGGGAATACGAACATGTTTACTTCCAGATTAACGATGTTGCACTTATTATGTGAATCTACCGATTGTTGTTTATTTAAATTAGCATTGTGGATGTTAATAGAATTTACACTGCGAATTCTATACTCTTTATATTAAATTATTAAGAATTATCTTAATGTATTAATTTATTATCGAGCATGGATTTAATTATTTCTTGCCGAGAGGTGAGATGATTATTTATTTTGATGAAATAACTATTTTATCAGAGTCACTGTGATTCAATAGAAGTTTAGCTTATTGATTAAAGTGAGCCGAAAGATCTTTGGGATCTTTCGGCTTGCTATTTACCTTTAGGCTGAATATTGGATATCTGGCTGATAAAATCCTTGAGCGAGAGTGAGGTTTTGATCGTTTCACCTTCTACCTGAAAACTGTTATTTTTCAGATTCAGAACAGCCACAGCAGAATATTACCAGTTTCTCTTCATCAGACGATCGATACTGAATTTACCTGGACCTGTGATAGACAGTAACAGATAACCTCCTCCGATAGTCAGGTTCTTAAGAAACATAGTCTGGTTCATCCCTTCAGCAAAATTGCTGTGGAAGAGCACGGCAGTCAGGACACAGAAACCAAAGGTAAATAACGCGGTGGTGCGAGTTAAGAAACCAAATAGAACTGCCAGACCACCACCCAATTCAAGTAAGATTGTCAGTGGTAATAGAAAGCCAGGGACGCCCATAGCATTCATATATTGTTGAGTACCCGCGTAGGAATCACCTAATTTTCCATAACCTGCAACGATAAACAGAATCGGCATCAAAATGCGAGCCAGTAGTAGGGCACTATCTTCAAATTTTTTCATTAACAACTCCTAAAACGCAGAGAAATAATAATAGTTTTTTTGATGATTAACTTGTACTAACTCGAAATAGCACGATTTGCTAATCATTAACGGATGGAATGTATACTAAAGGTAGGTGAGCTTAGTTGTAAGCAAGGATTATTAACAATTTTATACAAAGTTTTTGAATGTAGGTAACTAAAGTTATCATCAATGAGATATATTATGAAGAATTATTTCCATTTCAATATTCGAATGATGTGGCGCGACAAACGATAAAATTTCATAGGATGACGCAGGCTATATAAAGAGATAGCGTGGATTGCGGGTCGCAGATAGGGTTTTAATGACAAAAGCTTTTGCCAGCTTTTGTCATAAGGTTCAGTAAAGCTCTTCCAGAGCTGTGTATTGTTGGAAAGTTCAAGTCGCTGTAGCTGGATATTTCTGAGTAGTTGCTGTTTTTTAAGCTTTTTTTCCTGACGTTGTTTACTCATTACTGTGATCCTCCAACATTTCTCTATCTATCTTTAATTGCTCGCGAGTTGCACTAAGTAATGTTGAATTTCGCGCTTTCCTGATGGTCCATATAAGGCCAATAAGCGCCAGAATGAGTAGTGTGCTAGTGGTACTAGCTAATACAATAAAGCGCCAGCTAGGATCGATAGCCCAAAAAATCATAACAAGCAGACACATGAGGCCGAAAGCGGTAAGCAGTAGTGTCAGACTGGCTATGACTATTAGCTGTATCAAAGTGGCTTTTTCTTTTTCCAACTCTAGAACGATCAATTGCAAACGAGTTTCTACTATCTCGATAACAACAGCGGCAATGCGTTGGAGAATGTCAAGGACCCCTTTACCGGGGCCTTGAGATTTGGATGAGTTGATCATATTAGCGTTTAGCTAACACTACACCTAATATGGCACCGACAACAGTACCAATACCGATGCTTACCCAGGGCTTATCGTGAACGTAGACATCAGCACGACCCGCCATATCTTTTGTTTTCTTAACAACCATATCACTGGCATTACTGAGTTTAAAACGAGTATCTTTGATGACTTCCTCTACTTTGCCGCGAAGTTCTTCCAGCTCGACTTTGGATTTATCACCAGAGCTTTTGATTACTTCTTCCAGTGTATCTGCGAGTGATTTTAGTTCAACGTGTAGATCTTCAGTAGTTTTGATCTTTGACATGTAGATTACTCCTCAATGTAAGGTGTGTGTATTTGACTTAGTCAGTTGCTTTTCCTAATGCCGGAAAAGACTATCACTAAATATAGCTTATATTTTGGAAGGTGAATAAAAAACATTAGCGTTATTTCACTATTCTGCTGCAAACGATACTTTCATCTGCAGCAGGGAGGGATATTGGATTTTATTGGAATTAATTACTTTTTTTGAGGGGGTTGGCAAGTTTTTTTACGCCATACAACTAACAAACTGCCGCTAAAACCAATAATGAGTAAAGCAAGTGGCAGTAATATCAGGAAATTCATTACCAAGTCTTCATATTGACGGAAAATGGGGGTCTTACCAAATGCATAACCTAAAGAAGTAAGGATAATGACCCACAGGAAGCCGCTGAGCCAGTTAAAAAACTGGAAACGACTGTTTTGTAGACCTGTCAGTCCTGCAAGTGTTGGTAAGAGGGTTCTGACAAATGCGAGGAAGCGGCCAAGAAGTAAAGCTGATAGGCCGTGGCGGTGAAAAAGATTGTAAGCTCTTTGGTGATAATAAGCTGGAAGGTGAGATAGCCAGCCTTGTACTGTCTTGGTATTTCCTAACCATTTTCCTTGGAGATAACCAATCCAACAACCTAAGCTTGCTCCGGCAGTTAATACTACAATCGTTAGGGGGAAACTCATTGCACCTTTGGCAATCAATACGCCAACTAGTATAAGCAGGCTGTCTCCTGGTAAAAATGCAGCAGGAAGGAGGCCATTTTCAAGGAAGAGAATCAAGAATAGCATGATGTAAATGGCCCATAATAGGGATGGGTTGGCCAGAGTTTCATAATCCTGGTACCAAAGTGCATATATAAGTTCTTTTACTATTTCCATCAGGTGTTCCTAAAATGCCTTTGTTCGTTCATCCTGAAAGCATGAGGCTAAACCGATTAAATTACATCCTATTTTACGTTATTTGGTTGGTTTTCATGCCTTTTCACCGTTGAAAAAGGCAAATGACGCAGCCTGCGCCACTGTAACAAAATCAGGGGTGACTAAACAGAAAATTTTGGTGATCAATTGAACGTTCATTAAAATAGGATAAGAAATGGGTCTATGAGGTTGGATGAATTGCGTTTGTTCCTACTGTTTTTATTGTCATTTTTTTATTTTTTCAGTGGTAGATTGATTCTTGTCTGAATTTGATTTATTTTTCACCGCAGCAAAGGGGAGTAACTTCCTTGCCGGTTTATCGTCATTACGATGCAACAGCATCCGGTAGCCGGGCAACCTTGAACTTATACCTGATGGTACATTTTCTGTGTTGTAAGTGAGACCTTGCCAGAAGGCGAGGGTTGCTTGCAATACATCCATCTCCACGATGTGGGGAAGAAATATAGCAGCGGCTGGCGTCTTCTGAGACTTCAGCCGTTTTTGTTTGTGAGAGAAAGAAAATGAACTCTGTGGGTAGCCCTCTTTTATGGGGAAGTTTTGCTGTCTTAATTACGATTATGTTGTTGCTGGATCTATCCTTACAGGGGCGTAAGAAAGAGCAGGCAATGTCATTTCGTCAAGCTGCTGTCTGGAGTGTGATCTGGATAAGTTTATCGCTCTTATTTGCATTAGGATTATGGTGGTATTGCAGAGAAACCGCAGGGGAAGTTGTTGCCAATAGTCAGACAATGGCTTTCCTTACTGGGTATTTACTTGAGAAAGCACTTGCTGTTGATAATGTGTTTGTTTGGCTGATGTTATTTAGCTATTTTGCTATTCCGGCAAATTTGCAACGTCGGGTGCTCATTTACGGTGTCTTAGGCGCAATTGTGTTGCGTACCGTGATGATCTTTGCAGGGAGCTGGTTGGTTTCTCAATTCAGTTGGATACTCTATTTGTTCGGCATCTTTCTGCTGGTTACCGGCGTTAAGATGGCGTTGGCGAAAGAGGATGATTCCCCGATAGGCGATAAACCTTTTGTCCGTTGGCTAAAAGCGCATATTCGCATCACTGATAATCTTCACGGAGAACGTTTCTTTGTGAAAGAAAAGGGGTTGTTATATGCGACTCCACTAATCTTGGTCCTGATTCTGGTTGAAATTAGTGACGTTATTTTTGCGGTAGACAGTATTCCTGCTATTTTTGCTGTGACTACAGATCCTTTTATTGTTTTGACCTCTAATCTTTTCGCTATCTTAGGATTACGTGCGATGTATTTTCTGCTGGCAGGGGTGGCAGAGAAATTTACAATGCTGAAATATGGTTTATCAGTCATTCTGGTATTTATCGGTATTAAAATGCTAATAATGGATTTTTGTCATATTCCTATGGGGATTTCTCTGGGAACTGTAGCGAGTATTTTGACAATAACAATGATTATTAATGTTTGGGTAAATAAATACAGAACTAAAGAGATACAGTAATTAGATAACTATTTTTTAACAGATAACCATATCTTTCTTGAATGGGGAGATATGGTTTCTTATTGTCTTAAATTGCTGCGAAATGGTTAAACATAAAAACAAATAATTGTGTTTTGTAAATGTGTAAATTGCCGTTTTGATCACACAAATGTGAATGTATTGTTAATAAGTGCTGGCGAGGTTGTATATTTTAACTATCGTAGCTTTTCACTACTCTTGGTTTCCCTATACTGAAGAAACAAACACAAAAAATATAGGCTTAACAGAACTGTTAATAAAATGGATCAGCTATGGAAAAACAAAAACGTGGCTTCGTGCATTACATTGTACAAGGGAGCCTGGTTAAACAAATTTTGATAGGTTTAATTGCAGGGATACTGTTAGCGTGGTTGACACCTTCGGTTGCCAAATCAGTCAGTTTACTTGGGACGTTGTTTGTTGGCGCCTTGAAAGCAGTAGCCCCGGTATTGGTATGGATTCTGGTCATGTCTTCTATTGCTAACCATAAAAAAGGCCAAAAAACCAATATTCGTCCAATCCTTATCCTCTATATCTTGGGTACATTTTTTGCTGCTCTGGTTGCCGTAGTCGGTAGCTTTATGTTCCCGTTACAACTGGTGCTAGCTGTCAATGATGCTCAAATGTCTCCGCCTGAAAACATTATGGAGGTGATTAAAGGGTTACTGGTTAATGTTGTCGCTAATCCAGTAAACGCGTTACTGAACGGTAACTATATCGGTATCCTTGCTTGGGCTATTGGTTTGGGTATCGCCCTGCGTCATGCAACGGATTCAACTAAGTCTCTAATTCATGACATGTCTGAGGCGGTTACTCAGGTTGTTCGCGTGGTCATTCGTCTTGCACCGATTGGTATTTTTGGTCTGGTGTCTGCAACAATTGCAGAAACGGGATTTGGTGCCTTACTGGGATATGTTCAACTGCTGGTTGTATTACTGGGTTGTATGTTGGTTATGGCACTCATTGTAAATCCGTTGATTGTTTACTGGAAAATTCGTCGTAATCCTTATCCGCTGGTATTTGCTTGCCTGCGTGAAAGTGGTGTAACTGCATTTTTCACTCGCAGTTCGGCTGCAAATATTCCAGTGAATATGGCGATGTGCCGCCGTATGAATCTGCATGAAGATACTTATTCAGTTTCTATTCCATTAGGCGCAACTATCAATATGGAAGGCGCTGCGGTGACCATCACGGTATTGACTCTGGCTGCGGTCAATACGCTAGGTATATCGGTTGATTTGCCTACAGCATTTCTACTGAGTGTGGTTGCTGCAATTTGTGCCTGTGGTGCTTCTGGTGTGGCTGGGGGATCGTTATTGTTGATCCCTTTAGCGTGTAGCATGTTTGGGATTTCCAATGAGATGGCTATGCAGGTTGTGGCAGTTGGTTTGATTATTGGTGTATTACAGGATTCCGCGGAAACGAGTCTGAACTCTTCTACCGATGTATTGTTCACTGCCGCTGTTTGTCAGGCTGAGGATGATCGTCTGGCATCGGATCAACTAACTCAACGTAATTAATTGATTGAAGTATTTTGGTTTAAAAAAAGATTAGGTAAGAAAGAGTAAAATATCCGCGCCAGGAAGGCGCGGTTTGAGGATTTACTCTGTTTTTACGGCCTGTCTATGACCGTCATTATTTATCATCAAATTTTAAGGCCTAACCGAGTACCTTGATCGATAGCCCGTCGGGCATCCAATTCCGTTGCAACATCTGCCCCACCAATAAGATGCACTGTTTTTCCCGCTTGCTGTAACGGTTGATATAATTCTCTCAGTGGCTCTTGTCCGGCACAAATAACGATATTATCTACGGCAAGGCAGCGCTGTTCACCATTGCTGCTAATATGTAATCCCTGATCATCTATTTTCAAATATTGCATATTGTTGAGCATTTTCACACCACGCAGGTGTAGATTGGTTCTGTGTATCCAACCTGTTGTTTTACCTAGTCCTTCACCAACCTTTGTCGGCTTACGTTGCAATAAATAAATTTTCCGGGGAGAAGATTCTGGTTTGGGGCCTTGAGGGGATAAACCACCACGATGTGTCAGATTATGGTCAATACCCCACTCTTCACTGAAAGCGGTGCTATCAAGGCTAGAACTTTTTCCTGGTTGACTCAGATATTCTGCGGTATCAAAACCGATGCCACCTGCGCCAATGATAGCGACACGTTGACCGACATTTTTCTTATCTCTTAATACATCTAAGTAGCTCAGTACCTTTTCGTGATGGATACCATCAATTGTGAGTTGGCGAGGCGCAATGCCGCTGGCGATAATTACTTCATCGAAATCAGAGAGTGCTTCGGTTGTGGCAGTCTGGTTCAACCGTACATCAACATGATGGATTGCTAACTGACGCTGAAAATAACGCAGTGTTTCATGAAATTCTTCTTTACCTGGGATCTGTTTGGCAATATTAAATTGTCCGCCAATCTGTCCGTCTCGTTCAAACAGAGTGACATGATGACCACGACTGGCAGCGGTCACCGCGAATGACAATCCGGCAGGTCCGGCACCGACAACCGCCAGTTTTTTCGGTGTGGTGATTGGTTCGGCGGCCATTTCTGTTTCGTGGCAGGCGCGGGGATTAACTAAACAAGAGGCTATTTCACCGACAAAAATCTGATCCAGACATGCCTGATTACAGCCAATACAAGTGTTAATCTCATCGGCCCGTCCTTGTTGGGCTTTCATAACAAATTCAGCATCAGCCAGAAAAGGTCGTGCCATAGAAACCATATCGGCACAACCTTGTGCTAGCACTTGCTCTGCAATGTTGGGATCATTAATTCTGTTTGTTGTGATCAGTGGAATAGAAACTTTCCCCATTAGCTTTTGCGTTACCCAACTGAATCCGGCGCGGGGAACCATAGTGGCAATCGTTGGAATTCGAGCTTCATGCCAGCCGATACCGGTATTGATAATAGATGCTCCCGCTTGCTCAATAGCAACAGCGAGTTGCTCGATTTCTTGCCAATTAGAACCATCCTCGACTAAATCCAACATCGAAAGCCGGTAGATTAGAATAAATTCTTTTCCTGTTGCTTGACGGACGGCTTTAACAACCTCCACGGCAAAGCGCATTCGATTTTCAAAACTTCCTCCCCATTTATCTTGGCGGTGGTTGGTGCGAGTAGTCAGGAACTGGTTAATCAGATAACCTTCAGAACCCATGATTTCTACGCCATCATAACCTGCTTGTTGCGCCAGTTGTGCACAATGAGCGAAGTCAGCAATGGTTTGCTGAATGTCCTCTTCTGTCATTTCACGAGGCATGAATAGATTAATTGGTGCTTGAATGGCAGTAGGGGCGACAAGGTGAGGTTGATAGCTGTAACGGCCGGTATGTAAGATTTGCATTGCAATTTTTCCACCAGCCTGATGAACTGCGTCTGTAATAACTTTATGGTGAATAAGATCTTTTTCATCTACCAGGAATGCAGTGCCTTTCCCTATAACACCTTGTTTGTTTGGCGAAATGCCGCCTGTGACAATCAATGCCACGCCTCCGGCTGCCCGTTCAGCGTAAAAGCGGGCAAGCCTCTGGGCGCGGTCGGGATGTTCCTCTAGCCCAGTGTGCATTGATCCCATCAAAATGCGGTTTTTTAGTGTGGTGAACCCCAAGTCTAGAGGGGCGAACAGGTGAGGATAATGGCTCATTGCAATCTCCATCGGGTGTTTGTCAATCATAACCAGATTATTATTGTGTTTTAAACCACGGAACAAAACGCCAGGTGGTCGGATGAGTAATGGTTCAAATTTAGATGGAATAAGGTCAATTGGGAAAAAAATGTTAAATGAATGTGATGAAGGTCATGAAATCAGGTTTTGTCATAGAGTTAGTGAAAATAATCTGAATGCAAAAGTTGTTGATGTACTCTTTGTTGATTGGTTCTAGAAAGGTTAAATAGATCACACTGTGGGCCATAATCGATTTCAGTCGTTCACTTTCCCAGATAGTCCGTAGCATGGTTTTGTATTCTTACACGGAGAGAATAGAGTGACTGTTCCCCGCCGTAAAAAACGGTAAGGCTTCCCACTTCTCAGGCCGCAACCGTCGATGCAACGGATTTACGCTAGCCTCAAAGCCCTTTGGGCTTTTCGCCTGATATCCCCGTCTGCACTGGGCAAGGGTTTACGGCGGTTTTTGCTAATTCAGTCAGGCGATTTGTTTACCCAGTTTTAGTATTTTTTTCTGAATGATGCGACAGCCACCTGAGATGTTAAAAGTGCGGATTTTGCTTTAATAGGGGGTTGATTTTCCATATATTAATTCGATTCCGGTTTTGACTCCGGAATAGGGTGAGTTCTTCTATTCTGACTTAATTTATAACATCAGTGGTTATTATGAAAAAACAGATAACTGAATGGGTAACTTTGGCAGGAAAAGGGGTGACTTTAGAACCTCTGACACATCAACGGCACAATGAATTTTTACAAGCAATTGAAGAGGGTGAATTGCATAAATTGTGGTACACCCGTGTTCCTTCACCGGCTGAGCTGAGTAGCGAGATTGAGCGTCGTTTATTGCTACATAAAAAAGGTACTATGCTGCCTTTTGCGATTGTTGATCATCGAACAAGTAAAGCGGTTGGCATGACCACGTATATGAATATTGATTCTGATGTCCGCCGGGTGGAAATCGGCTATACTTGGTATGCATGTTCTGTTCAGCGGACACATGTTAATACGGAAGCGAAATATCTCCTATTGAAATACGCTTTTGAAGAATTAGGGTGTATTGCAGTGGAGTTTCGCACTCATTTTTTTAATCATCAGAGTCGAAAAGCGATAGAACGACTGGGTGCAAAACTTGATGGAATTCTGCGTAGTCATGGTGTATCTAAAGATGGCAGTATCAGGGATACCTGTGTTTACAGCATTATCAGTGGTGAATGGCCTGCGGTTAAAATACATCTTGAATGGCTGATGGTTAAACCGAGATAAGAGTCATCTCAAAAATTAGGCCGTCCTGTGAAAGGTTGCGGCCTGATTCTGATTTAATTTGAAGGCAGAGAATGCTGCATTCCATTATCCAGTTCATCTAGTAATTGATAGCGGCGGCGATATTCTGCCCGCTTCTTACTGGCTATATCTTCAAGCGGTTTTCTTTCAATGGATAAGGGGAGATGGAAATCCTTATTTTTTCTCTTTGCTCCACCTAATGATTCCCAGAAAGAGTCGTAATCAGCGACTAATTTGTCTTTCTTTTTATGCCAATAGCGTAGACTCTTATAGATGTGAGTATCATTGCTAGCTGCCAGAATTTGCTGGCATTCAAAGTGGGCTGCGAGACGGCAAATGGATTCAATCAGTAAGCGTTTTGGAAATAATCCATAACAATCTTTCGTTGCATCGCGGATAATTTCAAGGGTTGCATCGCCTTTGGAACCTTGTAGTCCACCGATGAACAGTGTTTTTTTACCAGCAATAGTGAGTAGTGTGAAAGCGCATCTTGCCAAGGTTTTATTATCTTCTGTTGTAATAAATAGAGTAAGCTCACCTTCTTTATTAAAACAGTCCATAGAATCTAGAAAAATAGTGTAAGTTCCACTCTTACCATTGATAACCGCTAATGGATATGCATTGGAACGAAATATTTTATTAACAATAGACTGATTTAACCCAGTAAATAATAGCTGGTAATGTTCATTTATTGCACGTAACGTCTGCCCTCTATTGAAGTTAATGCTTAGATAAGGGCGATGTAATTTAGAAGGTAAACAAGGTTGTTTCTTCAAAATATCCAGATAGAACGGCGTATTAACTATCTGGTTTAATAGTTTTAGTGTCGATATTGGCATCAGAGCGCTACGTAAGGCAAATTTAGTGCGATTCTGGGCAGAATACCAATGAGGGCTAGGGCTAATTTTTTTTCCGACTAAATCTGTGAACAGCCGAATTCCTGAACTGGCAGGTTGATACATATATTTCATTTCTTTATCTAGTTCTAAAAAATACTTGGAGGGAATGAAGACTTGCAAACCGTGAGTATACTCCTTCGATATTAAACAAAACTTCAACGGATGTTTATTTATGTTTTTTTAAGATAAAAAATCAACAGCTGTTTAATGAATGTTTAGTTATTAAGGGGATTTTCTCGTGTTTTTTTATTATTCGTTTATTATTCATTTAGTTTTCTGTGATGTTTTTTGTTGTAAAAGCACATCCAGAAAGATGAGAGAAACGGCTATAACTTGGTGTGATACCCGAGCTCATGATCTGTAACAAATTTAGTAGGTGAGTATCGGCGATAAATGATTAATGTTGGATATATTCTTTTTTGAATCCATTTAATTAAAACATTAATAATTATTCTATTAATTTGTTTCCTGATTACCATCGAATCTCTGCTAGCTTGAGTAAATACTCAGGTATAGGTGCTACCCGGATACATGAATAAATAAGCTGTTCGAATGTTTTTTTAAGGTTAAAGCGCCAATTGAACTTGAAACAGAATTAGGCAAGATAACGAGGTAAATACTTTTTGCTAATCGAATGATAGGTTCCGCGTATCGAATTTTTTACATTACTAATCATTGTGTTAACCCACTGAAAATAAGGAAGTTTAACACTCTGCGCTCCACCGCCGGTGACGAGGGGCAAATGGAAAGTCCCGGCTTGCTCAATCCCCCGAAAGCAAGCTAATCCATCTGAAATAACAAGGGATTTTGGTTTAAGATGCACTTTAGCCCAACGGGTAAGTTCCCCGGTCTTAAACCCTTTCACAACGCTGAAACGCATGAACATAGGGTGGCCCTTTTCATTCATTGAAACCGCCGCAACGAAAGGGCATTTCCCTTTTGCCCCTCGCCCTCGGGGGCCATGCTGAGCCCCGCCCCAGTATGCGTCGTCAAGATGAATAAACCCGCCGAGAGGCTTATCGTCATCCCGTTCTTTCATCGCTTTCATTAGCTTGTGTTTCATACGCCATGCAGCGTTGTAGGAAATGCCCAGTTGACGTGACAATTCAAGTGCAGAAATCCCATTTTTCTCCTGAGTCATGAGATAAATCGCCAAAAACCACACGGTTAAAGGCAATTTTGACGCAGAAAACAATGTGCCCGCCATCAAAGATGTCTAATGATGGCATTGATTGCACTGATAAAGGAGACGAGATTTTAACTGGCAATACTTATCATGCCCACAATGAGGACAGCGATATCCCGTAGGCCAGCGCATATCGAACACCTGTTTCTGGCATTGTTCTTCATGACCCTATAATGAAATAAGCTCATGAATAGAAATGCCTTTTTGGAATTGAATCTGATTTTTAGCCATTTTCATTTACCTCCACACAGACTTATTTTAAGTATACGCCTATGGGAGCTGGATTTAAGTGATAATCAGGTTAATTAATGTCACCCTGAAAAATATGTATTTGGCGACCGCATCGGGGGAGTGGTTGGATATGTTTGCGTGGGGGGTAAACTTGAAACGCAAGCCTGCTACGGCGGCACAAGGCGTTATCCGTTTTTATAAAGCCGCTGGCGCATCGGCGGTCACTGTACCCGTAGGAACGGTTATCCAGACCGAGCGCATTAATGGTGAAATCTATCGCGTCAGCACCACGGAAAGCGTGGTGATTGCGGAGGGGGTCACCAGTGCCTTACTGCCTGTAACCGCAGAGACCGTAGGGGGAGCATTCAACCTTGCGCCCCGCTATTTTCGTCTCTTGCCCGTGTCCGTATCCGGTATTGAAAGCGTGCAGAATGAGGAAGGTTGGTTATTGACACCCGGCGCAGATGCGGAATCTGACGATGATTTGCGTGATCGTTGCCGGAATCAATATAACCTTGTGGGTAACTATCACACGGACGCAGTTTACCGCGGCATGATTGCCAGCGTTGTAGGCTTAAGTATCGACCGCATTTTTTTCCTGCATGATGCGCCTCGTGGTGCGGGAACGGCAAACGCCTATTTGTTACTGGATTCGGGCGTCATCAGCCAGCCCTTTATTGACGTAGTGAACGATTACATCACCCATCAGGGACATCATGGGCATGGTGATGATATGCAGTGCTTACCGCTGCCGGAAACATATCACACGCTGACGGTGACGCTATTTGTCGAGAACGTGGCGAACTACCGCCAGGAACAAATCGCCGCGTTGAAAACGGATGTTGAAAACCTGATCCGCTGCGCCTTTCGGAAAAATAGGGAATATCATGTGAAAAAAACCTGGCCGTATTCCCGATTTTCCTTTTCGAACTTAGGGCGTGAAATTCACCGTGAATTTACCGAAATTGAATCTTTGTCGTTTTCATTGGATGACATTCTCAGTGATTTGAGTGTGCCCAGACTGCAATCGCTGTCAGTTGAGGTGAAGAATGTCTGAATTCAAGGAACGGCTAACACGGCTGGCGCTGCCCTCATGGATGGATAAGGTGGAACCGGCCAAATTGCTCCGTGCTGCGCGGGCATTCTGGCTGACAATGTATGACTGGCTGAAATGGCCGTTAGCCCAACTGGACGCGGAGACGTGTTCAGAATCGCTATTATCAGTTTTGGCCTATCAGCGGGATATTCACCGATTCAATGGTGAGCCAATGGAATTGTTTCGCAAACGGGTAACATTTGCCTTTATTAACGCCAGAGAGGCGGGCAGTGTCGCGGGATTTATCGCTATCTTTGAACGTTTAGGTGTCGGCCATGTTGAAGTACTGGAACGTCAGCCAGGGATAGATTGGGATGTGATTATTTTGTGGATCAGTGACGGCCAAATAGCCGAGCATCCTGATTTGCTGATGAACATTATTCGTCAGTACGGCCTTACCTGCCGCCGCTACCGTTTTGAAGTGATGACGAATAACAAACTGTTTATGCGTGTGGGCAGTTTAGGTGTGGAATATTGCTGTTATTACGCGGCCATGTCCTCGCCGTCCTTGCTATTAAAAGTGGGTTACATGTCGGGGGAGTCCGTTTTTGATAGCGCCAGTTTAACGGAGATTACCGCACCCAATATTACCTACGGTGCATCATTATAAGGAAATAATATGGCATCAGTGATTACAGTAGACTTTGAGAAATGGAAAGCGCAGCAGGCCGCGGCGGGAAAGCCAGTGGTTTTGGATGAGTTTGTTTTTGCTTATGTGCTGGATTTAGATCCCACTCTTGCCATTAATCGCGATGAGAAATTACTCGTAGAAAGTCATATTGTGCATCGCTAGGCTGTGAACAAAACAGGGTTAGCGAGCGAAAACGCTGTAGCCTACAGTGTCACATTGGGAACGGAAGCCGGTCATTTTGATTTTAACTGGATTGGCCTGATAAATAAGGCTTCTGGCATTATTGGCATGATTACCCATGCCCCAACTCAGAAAAAAATTAAGACCGCGAACGGATTACAGGGAAATGTACTCACCCGTTCTTTCTTGCTGGAGTTTGACGGCGCAGCTAAAGAGACCGCTATCACGACCACGGCGGAAACTTGGCAGATTGATTTTACCGCCCGTTTATCCGGCATCGATGAAATGCAGCGCTTGATTAATACTGACAGTTACGGTGAGGCGGCGTTTTTCGGTGATGGGTTTTCCGTGGTTCGCAGTGGTGACCGGTACACGGTCAAAAAAGGGCTGGCTTATGTCGGCGGATTGCGGGGGGAATTGGCGTTTGATCAAACGCTTAACCGCCTGCGCGATACCCGCGTTTATGCGGATTTTAGCTATCAAGGCAATTTGGTGAGCCAGTGGAAAACTATCGTTCATATCGTCGCAGCCAATGATCTTAAAAACTACGTCGATGCGGCAGGGTATCCGCATTATGTCTTTGCGGTTGCGGGTGTTGATGGCAACGGTGATGTAATGGATTTGCGCATTAAAGGGTCATTGAATGCCCGTGATATTTCCGCTATTTATCAAGAGATTGATAACGTGAAACGGGAATATGTGACTCAGCAGGCATGGGAAAGCGGTCTACAGGGGAAACAGTCGAAAGGGGACTATGCCACTAATGCCGCATTAACCGTTGTCAGCGAAAACGCCAATAGTCGCCTGGCTAAAAACCAGAACGGCGCAGATATTCTCAATAAGAATGAATTTGTCAAAAACATAGGCTTAGTGGAAACCGTCGAACGGGCAAGGAATGCTGTACCCAATGACAGGAAAATTAACGGGAAATCGCTATCGTCTGATATCAGTTTGATGGCGGGTGATGTTGGCGCCTATCACCAGACTACCTATATGACTGCGCTACCGGGCAGGCACTATTCAGGGCCATTTTCTTGTCAGGGCCATTTTCTTGTGGTCGGGAAAATGGATGGGCCAAAGGGGTGAGTATCGGTGTAGGGGGTGACACGGGGCAAATTTGGATCGATGCCGATGCACAGTTGCACACCTGATTTCTCAATGCTAACGGTGCCGTAGAGCAAAAGATGACGATAGGTATCCCTATTGGCGCCACTATCGAATGGCATTCGGCTGCGCCGATACCCGCCGGATATGAACCCAATGAGGGACGCTCGTTCCGTGCGGCATATTACCCTGAGCTTGCCAAAATTTTTCCCGATCTGAAATTACCTGATGACAGAGGCTTATTTAAGCGTGGTCTGGATAGAGGACGCGGTTTAGATTCCGGTCATTCGTTAGGGAGTGTTCAGGGGGACGCGATCAGAAATATCACGGGATCATTAGGTAATCCCACTATTGAGAGCGGGAGCAACGCGTCTGGGGCATTCAGCTACCGGTATAAGGTAGGCGGCCGCGCAGCCGGTGCCGGTGGTGGGGTGGTTTCATGGACATTTGACGCGTCCAGAGTGGTTCCGACCGCAAATGAAAACCGACCTGTTAACAAATCAGTGATTTATATTACGAGGGTAAAGTAGTGGCTAAATACAGTGCAGATATTCAAATGGCCCGGTTTGATGATGATGGGTTAGCCATTGTTAGCGGATGGGTGGCGGTTTATCGTTGTCATCCTGAAACACGGGAATATATTGGGGCCGATATGGATCACGTGCCACGCGGTTTTTCTGTTGCGGCTAATGCGTATCTGGATGCGCCCGCATTACCTGGTACGCATGACGTTGCGATTTGTCGTAGTGTAGATGAAAAATCCTGGCGACATGTGCCTGACTATCGGAGTAAAACAGCGTATACAACCGATACAGGCTGGCCGATCAATATTACCGCCATCGGCGCGTTGCCAGATAATCTCACCCTGCAATCACCTCAAACCCCCTTTGATAAGTGGGAGAATAAGCAATGGGACACAGATAAATCAGCTCTAAAAGCTCATCAAATTGAACAGGCTGAGCAGCAAAAAATCTCGCTACAGCAGCAGGCGGATGCGGCAATTAAGCCTTTACAGGATGCCATTGATCTGGATATCGCCACTGATACCGAAAAATCAGTACTCGTAGAATGGAAAAAATATCGTGTGCGGGTGAACCGGGTAGATCTTTCAACTGCCCCCGGTATCAACTGGCCTGAGCAACCCGCGTGATGAACTGGCAACGGAAAATGATGCGCATCTCCCCGAATATGACGGGGATGCATTGCTCGATGCTATCCGTCCATCCGTTCGTATACGGCATCGGACATAAAACGGACAGCGGTCGCTATCTGAGTCCGGCAAACGCCATCAATTATCTGGCAAATAAAATCCGGGGAACGGGAAACATAAGCGCCGTTGTACTCATGATCTGCGCGAAAACGCATAATGAATTTATACAACATTTAACCCAATTTTCAGCGGTGTTGCCGTTGCCGGTATTTTCTCAGGTCACCCGTATGGCAAAGACAGCGGAATGTCTGGCGATCACCAAAATGCAATTGCCTGGGAGATCGGGGGGCGGTTTGCCTCTGCCTCAACCGTTTTCAACATCGACCAGCCGCCTGGCCGTGAATGCGCAATTGGTTGCGCAGGCGAAGGCACAGGCCAGTGTGAGCAATAGTATTGCGGGATTGAAATCGCAATTAACACACTTCACCACGGCAAGACAGAACGCCTTACAACAAGTCACTGCCGCCCTGAATGGCGTCAGAGACAAATCGGCCCGTGTCTGGGTTTTCTCAGGGAAAGGGAATGGCGCATTATTGGCCGAAAAACTGCGTCAGGATATCCCTGAACAGGACGCCGTTTACACGTTGGCGACATTATTTGCCGGGGACGATATTCGCGCATTAGAAAGGATGCTATACAATGAGCCAAATTATCACACTTGCCCTTGATGGCGAGGCCATCCCATTAAAAAGTCTGACCGTAACCCCATCGGTGGTATTTCAGGACACAGACCAAAGCGGCCAGTCATCCAGTACCGCCGTAGCGGAGCAAGGCATTAAGCCCAAGGAGTTACGTGTTACGGGGATCATTCCGTTTACTGAGCAAAAAACGCTGTCACGCCTGTTTGCACTGGCGGAGGCCAAAGATAAGGGAAATCTGAAACGTTATCGTGTCGCTAACCTGACCGCAGGTGCTATCAACTTTCGCATTGGGACATTCACCCATACCCTTGATGCCAGTAAGATCGACGGTAAACAGGCATGGCAGGTCACATTTACTTTACGTGAACATTTATCTGTTGCTGAGAAACGTGATGCCCGTGCTGCCGATAATATTCAGGCCAGAAAGCAAACAGGTCAGGGGGCAGCCGCAGCAAAAGAAGCGCCGGAAAAATTAAGCTGGTTTGAAAGCAAAGTCCTGAAACCCATCAATGACAAAATAGGACCGGCTAAATAATGACACCGATTAACCGGCTCTACCTTTCCTGTGATGAAATTCACCTGGTTGACGCCAATATTATGCTGGAACTGGCATCCTGTGGTCGTGGCTTTATCACGGCGGAGACGACAACGGATTACACCGGAAAACTGGTGCGGCTGGATGTCGGTTACACTGATTTAGTGTTGCGCTGGTTTACGGGTTATGTGGCACGCTCACAGCCAGCCCAAAACGATTATCAGCGTCTTTTTGTGCGAGAGCTGGTTAGTGTGTTTGATCGATTATGGCCGTGTTCATTTCAGCATCCAACACTGAGCCAGATTGCGGACTGGTTGCAGGAGTACAGCGGACTGACCTTCATATTGCCGGATGCCCCTTATACAGAGACACCTATCCCGCATTTTACCCATCATGGTACCGGCTATCAGTTGCTGGCTAATCTTGGGCAGGTTTTTTCGATTGAGGATTATCTCTGGCATCAGTTGCCGGATGGCTCGGTTTATGTCGGCAGCGGGGCGCATTCGATGTTTGCGGGGAAACCCGTCGACATTCCGAATGCATTTAGCCGGCGCCAGTCCGCAGGCAATGCGATGACCATTCCCATGATCCCATCGTTGCGCCCAGGCGTGGTGATCAACCAGCACCGGTTGAACAAGGTCAATCTGAACAATGAAAACATGGTCATTACATGGGAAGCCGTCAACAAACTGACCGGTCAGTCGCAGACCGGAACGCCCATGCAGCGCCAGATTGATGCCGCCTACCCCGAATTATCGGCAGGGTTGCACTTACCCAAATTTGCCCGCATTGAGGCACACACTGAAAGCACGGTTAGCGGTGATATTTCCGACCCATTCCGACCGCGCTATGCCGTTGATGTTCAATTGTTAGATAATGATGGTCAGGATGCCGCTGTCCCGCTGCCTTTACCGATGGCGGGCAGTGAATCCGGTATGTTCCAATATCCGCCAGTCGGAACGGTGGTTGAAATCGCTTTTGAGGCAGGTAGGCCGGATAAGCCCTTTATCCGGCAGACATTAAGCCAGGGCAATACCTTGCCCGATATCAAGCCAGGCGAACAATTGCAGCAGCAGCGGGCGGAAGTCTCGCAGAGAGTGACGCAGGAGGGGAGTTGGATTCGTCAGACTGACCAGATCATTAATGAATCGTCCATGCACCGTGAAGTTAGGGCAGACACGGAAACACGTACCGCAGTTGCACGGGAAACCACGATACAGGCCACGGATAAAACCACGGTTTTGGGCACGTCTACGCTGTTGGCGGGTGCTGTCCAGCAAATCGCAGACGGTGACTATAGTATGGCGACATCATCAAATTTCGTTGCCAGTGTGGGGAAAGAGGCCAATATCGAAATCGGGCAAAAGCTGATAGAGAAAATTGGCCTGCTTAAGCAGAGCATCGCCGGAGCCCGGCAAGAAATCATCGCGCCCGTGGTTTGGATGGGCAGCCAGCAAATCAACGTCATGACCTTGATGTTAGAGACGCTGGATGTGGTTAAGGAATTAGCGGAACTGACCGCCGCGCATACGCACCACAACACAGGCACGCCGGAGAACGCCAGCGCGATAAGGAACACGGCCTATAAATCGGCTGGATTGAGACAGAAGTATTCTCCTGTGATTGGGTGAATATCGTCCATTTGTGTGAGGTCCTTTACGCTATGCCATAGGTTGATAACACCTTTTTTAAGGTGTAGACTGATTGTGTTAGCAGGAGAATGTCGCGCTAGAACCGAGGCTACCAATCTCGTATAGCACAAAGACAAACCGCCCTATCCAAGGGCAAAAGTAAAAAAACCAACCTTACCCGTTGGTTTTTTTATTTTTATCTACTCATTGTTTTAATTGATTGAATCATCTGAAAATAAACCTATAATCAACGGCTGTTAGTTTGGGGTAGCGTTCTGGCCTGTGTATCTCTGACGCAAGTTTTCGTAAGTCCTGGCTGAGTACAGGTGGTGCTGATTCAGTGCCTCGGTCAGAGCGCGATATTCTCCTGCTAACACAGATGAAGGCCAGCCGGACAGGCAGCGTAAAGGCAATGGCTGGTTAAGTCGTGCTCCTAACTGGAGCAAACGGGTGAAAGCATTTATTGATACTGCTATCATCGTTCTCAAAGCGTTAATCGCGCTTTTAGAGCTGATCCGTGCATTTCTGAAATAGATAACGGAAACGTAGCTAAGGCCATCGGGATAACCTCCCGGTGGCCTTTAACATTTACCGCCTTTGATCAAGCTACTGTGTTTTATAATCTTTACCTCTCACAAAACGCAACCAGATGCATGCAGCATCATGCACTCATCAACCTACTAAGCCACTCTTGTTTAAGTGGTCTAATATACTGATCTAGCAGCTTAAATTTGGCAATCCCGGCTGGACTTGAACCCGTGCTCAAGCGATTATTGCTCCAGTAGTATGGGAGGGTAGTCAACAGATTAGTATAATGGAGTTAATGAGTTAATCGATTTATATGGGGCAGATTCGACTAATAAGTGCAATTTTTCAGAAGGGCGGTCAGTTGCTATAGTAGGCATCTTTCTCGCCAAAGGAAAATCTATGGTCTTCCCCGTTTTTGCAACACTAAT
>NZ_JBHFKV010000069.1:0-19496 GCF_042879355.1 Photorhabdus sp. RM71S
TGGTGATGACGTGTAGCTTAATGGTGTATGCGGCGCTGGAACATAAAATTCGCACGGGTCTGAAACAAAGCCAGGCATTCTACCCGGATATGAAGCAGCAGCAGACGCAATTGCCCACCGCTCGTTGGGTATTTTTAACTTTCGAAGGTATTAATACCTTTGAATTTGAAGAACACCGGATGGTGACGGGAATGCAACCGTACCAAAATGCTCTGCTGAAAATATTGGGGCCACCATACGAGTCTTTTTATTTCTGAATTGGGTGCGGAATGTCGGCTATACGCTTATGTTCCTGTTTTTTCCTATTTATTGGGGTTATCTCTGGGGTGTATGACAATATCCTTCCTCATTCGAAAAATGAATATTGCTCTTTTTGAAAAAAATATTTTTGGATTCTTCTTATTTTTAGCAACTATAAACTGCATTCTCTTTGCAAGAGAAACAACACTTATTTCAGTTTGGCTGGATGCTCTACATAGAATATTATGGGGAGTAATAAGTGGATTTATTGTCATAATGGGAAGAAATATTCTTATAACCGAAGGAAATGAAAAGAGGACGAATAAGGATTTTTCTATCTTAAGCCTGGCGTTATTAAGCCTGCCATTTATAATCCCAGTCACTTTCTCTTTCTTCGGTTTAAACTCCCGTACATCAGCAGATTTTTTTCTACTTTTATTTATTCTATTGCTTCAATTATCTATTTTACTGGCTTTAAAAATAATAATGCAAAAAAACAAAAACATGATATTAAGGATTCTGTAAAAACAGACAATAAATTAGTTGTTTTCTTTTCTTTTTCAAGTTTGGTTATAATCAATGTTTGTTTTTTCCTCTCTTTAATGATTATGCCAGCAATGCGAACAAAATATTTTGAACATATTGATATGGTTCAAATGTATATCATACTACTGATTATATGGTTCCCCTGTGCAATTGGCATCATGAAAGTCATGAAATCCGTACTTTTTAAAAAAAGAATCATGGTAGGTAATATCATTCAATTATTTTCTCTCGGATTTTGTTCACTTGGGATTATTATAAATTCTGGCATGCTCTATTCACAATTATGGTGTTTTTAGCTAATACAATTATGCAACCTGTTTTTTTCTCTTATCTAGGGTTATATTCAAAAAACTCTCTTTATACTTTGGGTATGCAGTCAGGGATTTATGTATTTATTACTATGATTATTCTCTTTTATACTATTTACTTAGGTGTTGGTCTTGAAGAAATCATTACTGGATTTACAATATTATTAATTTCTTCAATAGTTATTTCTACTATTTTTCTTTCAATGATTAATTCAAAAAAATAATAATGTCAGGTAGTGAAAAACGATAAGTTTATATAAAGCAGCTTTCATTGATAATATCTCAGCCTTGCCTTTATCTTTTAATTTATTAAATTAAGAGATAAAGGTAACGGATATTATTTGAAGATATCCTAATCTATTTTTCAAAAAGCATCGGCTTTAATAATGTTTTCAATCAGGGAATGAATTTTTTCATTAAATCATTAAATCATGAAAAACCTGAATAACAAAATCCGAAATAAACGATTTAATAGAATACGAATTGGGTCACTTTCAGCGTTATGATATTGCATTTATTATACAAAACCGTGATACCTTAAATTCGTCAATTTAAACAGGCTTTACACTGCTTTAACCCGTCCGATAGCACTTCTATTTTTACTGTTTGATTTAAACTATTCCCCTTTTATATC
Source organism: Photorhabdus sp. RM71S (assembly GCF_042879355.1). Classification (NCBI taxonomy): domain Bacteria; kingdom Pseudomonadati; phylum Pseudomonadota; class Gammaproteobacteria; order Enterobacterales; family Morganellaceae; genus Photorhabdus; species Photorhabdus sp. RM71S. Next base: position 1,729 of record NZ_JBHFKV010000069.1, read on the forward strand.
ATTAATGTGATTTAACGCTAAAATCAATTTATATCGTTATTTTTCCAAGCTATTTTCGCGCCCTGTTAACGCTTAAATACCTATAATTTTTCTGGCGGATTAATCCGCCAGACTTTTCATTATCGTTGATGTAATAAAGCGTTATTAGGATGTTATTTTACTAATTTCGGGATATCAACGCTGAAATCAATCCACGGGTTGGTGCCCAGCATCTCTGCACCGTCAACACTGGGTTCGTCATAGCGCATAACGAAATGCTTTGGTCCGTGGGCAAATGCCACGATCAATCCATCCTCAGCATCCAGAAACGCAGCATGCATTCCTAGCCCGGGATAGCTGAGACGCCAAGCAGGATCGCCAGCTTCCACACGTCCTACCGACAGCTTTGTAATCACGCCATCTGGCAGACGGAAGAACCAAGTCCACGGTCCGCCAGCCACAACTGTCATGACTTCATCAATACCCATCCCGTTTTCAGCGCTGTTCACATGCAGTTTACCGAATTTTTCGAGAACAGTTTTTCTGGTTTCAGCCGAAATTGCTTTCATATCGTAAACTTTAGGATAAGGTGCAACACCGACTTCCGACGTTGACAGGAAACCGCCGCGGTGAGCTTCCGGCTGGCGGCCAGCCAGTCGGATTTGTTCCAGAAGTTCTCCTCGGTGTAAAGGAAACAGCGAAATCAGCTTCTCGCTCTCTTCTTCCGTGAGCGCACGGGTTTTTGACGCTTCAAGAATAAGTCTGGCTTCTTTAGGGATCGGCGTTGTACTGACCCGAACCCCGATGGAAAATAAGACCTTGTTTACGTTCTCAATGCCAACGGTCGGCTGGCGTCCGTCAAGATAGGACAGAACAAGATTTTCTGATGTTGAAGTAACGGAACTGTTCATATCTACATCTCCTCAATTTTGATGTAACCGATAAGTTCATTTGCAGAACCGAGTATAGGGAGAGAGATAGTTTATTAAAACGCCTATTATGTGAAAACATTGTGCACTGATAGTAAACAATTATAGGGTCTTCTCTGATTTGACCATGACTTTTCAAAACCGGTTGGCCTGGCATTTATTTCAACCGGAGATTTGCCATTTAAAATCACCGATCACTTTTCAGATATTCAGCAGGTTTTGTCTAGTGCATTTATAAGGAAATCGATAAAAGCCCTTGTCTTGTTAGAGTGTTCTTTATGAAAGGGTTGTATGGCATAAAGTGCCTGCATGTCAGCTTCCCATTCCGGAAGTAGTCTGGCAAGTTTGCCTGACAGCAGCTCATCAGTGACCAGTAATTCAGGCAGTAAAATCACACCATGTCCGGAAAGAGCCGCCTGTTTGAGTGCAAGCCCGTTATTCACCACATAGGTTCCGGGCTTAAGGTCAACGACTTTCACATCATTTTGATTGTGAAATATCCAGCGTCGTGGAGAAGAAGATAAACTGTAGACAAGACAGTTATGGGAGGTGAGATTTTCAGGGATGAGTATTTTTTCAGAAGCCTCAATATATGCTGGTGAGGCACATAAGACTCGGGGGACTTTTATCAGTTTCCTAGAACGAAGGCTGGAGTCGCTCAGTTCACCTCCTCCACGTATCGCAACATCTATTCCATGCTCAATAAAATCGATATATTTATCAATCATGACAACTTCTACAGAAATACTAGGGTGAGTATGCATAAACTGGCATATCAGTGGATTTAATGCCTTTAGCCCCATAGACATTGGAATACTGACTTTTATCGAGCCTGTCAGAGTGTGAGACGTTTCTATAACCGATAAGTCAGCATTCTCAAGTTCATCCAGGATGTTGCACACCTGATGATAGTAATTCCTGCCGTTTGCGGTTATGTGCATGTTTCTGGTCGTTCGGTTAATCAGGGGGCTTTTGAGATACTCTTCAAGCTGATTGATGTTTTTACTGACAGCTGCCTTGGATAAGCCCAGATCTTGGGCGGCGGCTTTGAAACTGCCTAGTTCTACAACACGCCGGAAGACGCTGATTGCTCTTAACTTGTCCATAAGCACCACTGTTGAATGAGTTTAACTATCTAGTGTATCAATAAACTACGATAAAAAATTATGTTTAACCATTTGTTCAGTTATTGCAACTGAATCAGTTGGTTGCCGATCTGAGCCTCGACAAAGCTATGTTGAAGGATGTGCTGGTGTGACATTACAAGCGGATTGTCGTCTGTATCGTGAGTAGGGTGCTGTAGAGAGTAAATTTCATCTACTCTTTCAAAGGAAATATCGGATATTTTTGACTGCGTCTATTTTTTTGCGCAAAGCGAAATCCTACCTTGGCAACTTGGGACGATACCCTAAGGTATCGTCCCGTAATGACATCCATTCTTTAGTTGTCAGTATCAGGCCGCTTTCGTTTTTGGTTTTTTGTCCTGAACAGGAACAGCCAGCGCTTCTGGTTCAAACTCATCGACATTAATAGAACGCAGGCGGCTTGCTTCAGCACGTTTCAGAATTTCGGCTTCGTCTGGCGTGATCTTACGTTCCGCGAGTGCGCGTTCTGCCAGTTTATCAAGGCGAGTAAAGCCGAGGCGTTTACCTGCTTCGCGACTCAAGCGGGCATGGATCGGTTCTGCGGCAATAATGTCGTGCAGAGCTTCTTCCAGTAATCCGTGAGGATTGTGCTCGCTTGGTGTCAGATATTGACCGCGGCCAATGCGATCACGGGTAGCAGACGGTTGTTGTAAGATCTGGGCCAGTTTGTGATCCAGACGGTCAGATGGTGCTGAATGTACACGCCCTAGAGGGAAGACGATAACACGCATCAGGCCGGCGACCAGACGATTAGGGAAGTTACTCAGTAAATTATCTATTGCTTGTTCTGCCTGATACAAACTATCTTGAACTGCCCACTGAACTAGTGGCAAATCTTCTTTTTGACGACCTTCATCTTCATAGCGTTTCAACGTCGCGGAAGCCAGATAGGTTTGACTCAGAACATCCCCAAGCCGGGCGGAGACACGTTCACGGCGTTTCAGGCTACCACCTAATACCCCCATTGCCACATCTGATAATAGCGCAAGGTTGGCGCTCAGGCGGTTTAATTGTTGATAGTAACGGCGTGTTGCATCATTGACTGGTGTGCTGCTGGTGCGGCCATTGGTTAAGCCAAGCCAGAAGCTGCGTAACATGTTACTGGCAACGTGACCAAGGTGGCTAAACAGTGCTTTATCAAAGTCTTTAACACGGTTATTTTCAGCCGCAGCCATTTCATCAAGAACATAAGGATGGCAGCGGATAGCTCCCTGACCGTAGATAATCATGTTTCGGGTCAGAATATTGGCGCCTTCAACGGTAATGGCGATAGGTGCGCCTTGATAAGCGCGAGCAAGGAAGTTGGATGGACCAAGGCAAATCCCTTTACCACCGGCAATATCCATTGCATCAATAACAGATTTTTGGCCTCGGTGAGTACAGTGATATTTGACGATAGCGGATAACACAGAGGGTTTTTCACCTAGCATGATACCGGTTGTTGCAAGCGTTGAAGCGGCATCCATCAAATAGGCGTTACCGGCAATGCGTGCTAGTGGTTCTTCAATCCCTTCCATTTTACCAATTGGCATTTTGAATTGGCGGCGGATATAAGAGTATGCGCCAATCGCCATCGCAACACTTTTCAAACCGCCGGTTGCATTTGATGGCAGAGTGATACCGCGGCCAACAGACAGACACTCAACCAGCATCCGCCAGCCTTGTCCGGCCATTTTTGGCCCACCAATAATGTAGTCGATCGGAACAAAGATATCTTTACCGCGAGTTGGACCATTCTGGAATGGAATATTTAATGGGAAATGGCGATGACCAATTTCTACTCCCGGTACATTGGTCGGGATCAATGCACAGGTAATGCCCAATTCTTCTGTATCACCCAATAAATGGTCAGGGTCAGACAGTTTGAAAGCCAGACCGAGTACGGTAGCGATAGGGGCAAGTGTGATATAACGTTTGTTCCAGGTCAGGCGCATACCGAGAATTTGTTCACCTTGCCATTCTCCCATACAGACTACGCCTGTATCTGGGATTGATCCGGCATCAGAGCCAGCTTCCGGGCTGGTCAGTGCGAAACATGGGATCTCTTCACCACGGGCAAGCCCAGGTAGATAGTGGTTCTTCTGCTCTTCGGTGCCATAATGCTGTAATAATTCACCAGGGCCGAGAGAGTTAGGTACACCTACGGTAATTGCTAGAATGCCGGATGTACCTGCTAATTTTTGCAGTACTCGTGCTTGAGCATAGGCTGAGAACTCCAGACCGCCATACTCTTTTTTAATGATCATGGCAAAGAAGCGGTGTTCTTTCAGGTAACGCCATAACTCAGGTGGTAAATCAGCCAGTTCATGGCTTATTTGGAAATCATTAGTCATACGGCAAGCTTCTTCTACCGGGCCGTCCAGAAATGCTTGTTCTTCAGCGGTTAACTGAGGCTTTGGATAGTCATGTAATTTTTTCCAGTCGGGTTTACCGCGGAACAGTTCGCCTTCCCACCAGGTAGTACCTGCATCAAGAGCTTCTTTTTCTGTGCGAGATAGACTTGGCATCACCTTACGGAAGGCTTTTAAGGCCGGAACAGTAAGTAAGGAGTGGCGCATTGGCGCAAAATTCAGTGGGAACAGAATAATGGCCATTGGTAACAACATCCAGTAGCTCCATGCATCAATAGCGCCCATCAAGACGGTATAGACAAGGAGCAGTAGGCTGCTAAGACTGAGATTGACTTTGTGATAGCAAAGTATCCCAATCAATACTAAGAATAGAACAATACTCAATGTGGTCATAATAAAAGCTCCTGGTTAATCTCAGGGTCAGGTAAGTCATCAGAGGTCGGACCTGTTGTGATGTTCTTCTCTTTTTAGACCAGGAAATTGCTTTTAGCAATATCTTTACATCTTAATTACAATGTAGCTCACAAACTCATGGTGATCGGGAGCGGATTAATTCTCCAGAAACGTGATGTTGTCTTCTTTCAATTCTCTTGATCCGGTAAACTGCCATCCGACACAACATTGAAGATTACCTGACCGAAGTGAGGAGCCTATGTATCAAGACCTGATCCGTAGTGAATTGAACGAAGCCGCGGATACGCTGGCAAAGTTTTTAAGTGACGATGCAAATATTGAAGCAATTCAAAAAGCAGCAGTATTGCTGGCTGATTCATTTAAAGCGGGTGGCAAGGTACTGTCCTGCGGTAATGGGGGTTCGCATTGTGATGCGATGCATTTTGCTGAAGAATTGACAGGCCGTTACCGCGAAAATCGCCCTGGCTATCCAGCGATTGCGATTTCTGATGTCAGCCATCTTTCCTGCGTCAGTAATGATTTCGGGTATGAATTTGTTTTTTCTCGTTATGTGGAAGCGGTTGGGAAAGAGGGGGATGTGTTACTGGGTATTTCTACTTCCGGTAATTCCGGTAATATTATTAAAGCAGTTGAAGCTGCCCGCTTAAAGGGCATGAAAGTCATTACGCTGACAGGCAAGGATGGCGGTAAAATGGTAGGAACCGCTGATGTGGAAATTCGTGTCCCGCATTTTGGTTATGCAGATCGTATTCAGGAAATTCATATCAAAGTTATTCATATCCTGATTCAACTTATCGAAAAAGAGATGGTTAAAGCCTGATTTTACAGGCTACAGAGGTGGGCAATGTGTGAGTTACTTGGCATGAGTGCAAATGTGCCAACAGATATCTGCTTTAGTTTAGGTGGCTTGATTCAACGAGGTGGTCATACTGGGCCCCATAAAGATGGTTGGGGGATCACATTTTATGAGGGGCGGGGCTGTCGCACATTTAAAGATCATCAACCAGGTTACAATTCGCCCGTTGCCCGCTTTGTACAAGAGTACCCGATTAAATCTAGAGTGGTGGTTTCTCATATCCGGCAGGCAAACCGCGGTAATGTTGCGTTGGAAAATACTCATCCTTTCATTCGTGAGATGTGGGGACGCAACTGGACTTATGCCCATAATGGGCAACTTCGGGGCTATCGGCAGCTTGAAACTGGTCAGTATCGTCCCGTTGGACAAACGGATAGTGAACATGCTTTTTGCTGGATTTTACAGCGACTTTCACAAAAATATCCAAGAACTCCCTCGAACTGGCCTAAGGTTTTTCGTTTTATCGCCTCACTCGCAGATGAACTCAGCAAAAAAGGCGTATTCAATATGTTGCTGTCGGATGGGCGTTTTGTGATGGCATATTGTTCAACCAACCTTTATTGGATTACCCGTCGGGCACCGTTTGGAAAAGCAAAACTTCTGGATCAGGATATTGAAATTGATTTTCAACAACATACACAGCCGGATGATGTTGTTTCTGTTATTGTTACTCAACCTTTAACGGGTAATGAAGCTTGGAATCGTATTGAGCCGGGTCGCTATGCACTATTTCATCTTGGTGAACGCATATTGTGATTGATGCTGCAAAAGTGGCGATTTTTCAGGTGTAGCATTAACCACATATTGGCCGTTAATGACGCTAATCGTTGCTGGCCGGTGATTTTTTACAAAATACTCATAGGCTGGCTGTAATTGTAGCCAAAACATGTAATAGGAGGATGAACGGTGGCGTAACATATTCTGCGGTGTCATTCTGAATGGATAAATACTGATATTAATTTCATACTGCCCGCGCAATAATGCACTTTCTACATAATCGTAGATTTCATCTATGTAACCATTAGTCATAGCGTAACAACCGACAGATTTACACTCTCCGTGGATCATTAAATAGTTGCCGGAATAGCCTCTGAATTTATCGTATTCATTTGGAAAACCGAGATTAATAGATCGGTAATATCGACTATTTGGATTGAGTTGATGGGGTTTTACACGATAGAAACCTTCCGGGCTTTTCAGGTCGCCTTCTGTGGTTTTGGGACCAAGGCCGCCAGAGTAATTACAGATGGGGTAGCTTTTAGACAGTTGGTAGCTTCCATGACTATTTTTAGTATAAAGCTCCAATATCCGCTCTTCTTTGAATATTTGGATAAAGACAGGAGAGCCAGGCTGCACAGGGAAATTTTGCTTCAATTGCACTAAAGTATCCTGAGCATAGACAGGAGTGAATGAACTAAATAACAACAATATTATTGCAGGAAAAGCCGCAGTTTTTTTCATGTGACTACCGTAATAGCGATGTAGCGGACTAACTAAAAATTTAGCTTAAGATTGCCATGAGTCATCGACTTTGTGAATAGAAAATGATGACGGTAACTTTATCACTACAAAGTGATTGTTAGGTTAAAATACAATCAGTTGTCGGTAAAGGTGATATAATCATTCGTTTTTTGCGATCGGTTAATCATTCAGTGCCAAAATTATTCCTGTTTGCTTGAACTAAATCACTTGATTAGTCAGACAGTCTAAGAAGGGAGATGTTAAAATTGCCGCCCGGAGATTAACAAAAAATAGTAACAATTATCGGAGAACTATAACCTGGGCACGATTCGTGACTTAAGGGGTTTTTTATAGAGTGGCTATATTACCACTAGGTAATCTGTAGCATATGATTTAATTGATAAACTTGTGCAAATCTTATGATTAAAATTAAAAAAGGACTCGACCTCCCGATTGCAGGAGCGCCTGCTCAAGTAATAGAAGACGGTCCGACGATTCGCCATGTAGCACTGTTGGGTGAAGAGTATGTTGGAATGCGTCCTTCTATGTTGGTGAAGGAAGGTGAGCATGTTAAGAAGGGCCAGATTCTTTTTGAAGATAAAAAGAATCCAGGTGTGGTTTTCACCAGCCCAGCCTGTGGGCAGGTTGTGGCGATTAATCGTGGTGAACAACGTATTTTGCAGTCAATTGTGATTGAGATAACGGGAGACGAACAGGTTAATTTTGACCGTTATGATCGTTCCCAACTTTCTCAGTTATCCCGAGAACAAGTGGAAAAGAATCTGATTGATTCTGGGTTATGGACTGCACTGCGTACCCGTCCTTACAGTCGAAATCCTGCTCCCGGCTCCTCGCCAAAAGCAATTTTTGTAACCGCGATGGATACTCAGCCTCTGGCTGCAAATCCACAGGTTATTATTGCTACCGATGAAGAGGCTTTTGTTGATGGTCTGAATGTGCTGACTAGACTGACCGAAGGTAAAGTCCATGTTTGCCATAGTGCAGGAAGCTTGCCGAGTGTCGGTAATAATGCACAAATCACTTATAATCAGTTCTCAGGTCCGCACCCTGCGGGATTAGCTGGAACTCACATTCACTTTATTGAACCCGTCAGTGCGACTAAAACGGTATGGCACCTGGGATATCAGGATGTGATTGCTATCGGTAAATTATTCACTACCGGCACACTTTATACTGATCGTGTCATTGCACTGGCCGGTCCACAGGTTGAAAAACCACGTCTTATACGTACTTGCTTAGGAGCTGATCTGCTTGAGTTAACTCAGGAGCAGCTTAAAGAGGGTGAAAACCGTATTATTTCAGGTTCCGTATTGTGCGGTACACAGTCAGATGAGGTTCATCACTATCTTGGTCGTTTCCACACTTTGGTTTCCGTTTTGCGTGAAGGTCGCGAAAAAGAGCTATTTGGTTGGATAATGCCGGGTATCGATAAATTTTCCATCACCCGCACCACCATTGGTCATTTCCTGAAAAATAAGCGCTTTGCTTTTTCAACGACAATGAATGGCGGTGAACGTTCTATGGTACCAATCGGTAACTATGAGCGTGTTATGCCTTTGGATATCATGGCAACACATTTACTGCGGGATCTGCTGGCGGGTGATACCGATAGTGCTCAGGCACTGGGTTGTCTGGAGTTAGATGAGGAAGACTTAGCGCTTTGTACCTATGTCTGTCCTGGCAAGTATGAATATGGTCCGGTACTGCGTGAAGTGCTGACTAAGATTGAGCAGGAAGGATGATTTCATGGGCCTGAAAAACTATTTTGAAAAAATTGAGCACCACTTTGAGCCCGGGGGCAAATTAGAAAAATACTATCCGTTGTATGAAGCGGTAACAACGGTTTTCTATACACCAGGTACCGTAACTTCTGGCCGTGCTCATATCCGTGATGCCATCGATCTAAAGCGTATGATGATCATGGTATGGCTGGCCGTATTCCCGGCAATGTTCTGGGGAATGTATAACGTTGGTCAGCAGGCGATCCCTGCGTTGTATCATTTATACAGTGGCGCAGAATTACAGCAAATTCTGGCATCTGATTGGCACTATCGTGTTGCTCAGTTTTTCGGTGCATCACTGACGCCAGGCGCTAGCTGGTGTAGCGAAATGTTGCTTGGCGCAACTTACTTTTTACCTATTTATATCGTTGTATTTGTGGTTGGCGGCTTCTGGGAAGTACTGTTTGCCATTATCCGTAAACATGAAATTAATGAAGGTTTTTTTGTTACTTCTATTTTGTTTGCGTTGATTGTTCCACCTACTATTCCTTTGTGGCAGGCTGCGCTAGGTATTACATTTGGTGTTGTCATTGCGAAAGAGGTTTTTGGTGGGACAGGCCGTAATTTCCTGAATCCGGCACTGGCTGGCCGTGCTTTTCTATTCTTTGCTTATCCTGCACAGATTTCAGGTGATTTGGTATGGACTGCGGCTGATGGTTTCTCTGGGGCGACCCCGTTATCTCAATGGGCGGCTGGTGGTAGTCAGGGATTAGTGAATACCGTTACCGGTCAGCCTGTTACCTGGATGGATGCTTTCATTGGTAATATTCCTGGCTCTATCGGTGAAGTGTCTACTCTAATGATTTTCATCGGTGGTGCAATTATCCTGTTTACCCGTATTGCTTCATGGCGGATTGTCGCCGGGGTGATGTTGGGTATGGTTGCAACTTCCTACCTATTTAATGCTATCGGTTCAGATACTAATCCGTTGTTTGCTATGCCGTGGTATTGGCATATGGTTCTGGGGGGTTTTGCTTTTGGTATGATCTTTATGGCAACAGATCCAGTATCGGCTTCATTTACCGATAAAGGTAAATGGTGGTACGGCATTCTGATTGGTGTGATGTGTGTTCTGATCAGGGTTGTTAACCCGGCATATCCAGAAGGTATGATGCTGGCGATTCTGTTCGCAAACCTGTTTGCGCCATTGTTTGATTATCTGGTAGTGCAAGCCAATATTAAGCGGAGAAAAGCCCGTGGCTAATGATAAACCCAAAAATAATGACAGCGTCGGCAGAACATTTATCGTTGTTTTTGTGCTATGTCTCGTTTGCTCAATTGTGGTAGCAGGTTCTGCGGTAGGGCTGAAATCTCAGCAACAGGAACAGAAATTGCTGGATAAACAGCGTAATATCCTCGATGTTGCGGGGTTATTCAAGCCTCAGATGAGTGCCGATGAAGTTAAAGAAACGTTCAAAAGTCGGATTAAAACCGAGTTATTGAATCTGGAGACGGCAACGCTTGAAAGCAGTCAGGGCAAGTTTAACCTGAACGATGCGTTGCGCAGTGATGATACCAGTATTGCATTACCGCCTGAAAAGGATCTGGCGAAAATTCGCCGTCGCGCCAATATGGCCGAGGTCTATCTGGTGAAAAATGAACAGGGTAAAACTCGCGAAATCGTTCTGCCTATTTATGGTTCTGGCCTGTGGTCTGTCATGTATGCTTTTATCTCCGTTGATGTGGACGGCAAAACGGCTCGTGGTATCACTTATTATTCGCACGGCGAAACACCGGGGTTGGGGGGAGAAGTGGATAACCCACAATGGCGTAAAAAGTGGATAGGTAAAAAACTGTATAACGATGAAGGCAATCCGGCGATCAAAATTGTTCGTGGCGGGGCTGCTGCCGATGACTCTTATGGTGTTGATGGCTTGTCTGGTGCGACTCTGACCTCTGCCGGTGTCCAGAATATGTTTAATTTCTGGTTAGGGGATAACGGTTTTGGTCCGTTCCTGAAAAAAGTACGCGAAGGAGCGTTGAAAGATGGCTGATAGTAAAGAAATAAAACGAGTCCTGCTTGGGCCACTCTTGGATAATAACCCGATTGCATTGCAGGTTCTGGGGATTTGCTCAGCGCTGGCGGTAACAACCAAGCTGGAAACGGCGTTGGTAATGACAATAGCGGTAACATTGGTTACTGCCTTTTCCAGCTTTTTTATCTCGTTGATCCGTCATTACATCCCCGGCAGTGTGCGAATCATTGTCCAGATGGCGATTATTGCATCATTGGTTATCGTGGTAGATCAGATTTTGCAGGCTTATGCTTATGAAATTTCCAAGCAGTTGTCTGTATTTGTTGGCCTTATCATTACTAACTGTATCGTGATGGGACGTGCGGAAGCCTATGCGATGAAATCTCCACCCATCGAGAGCTTTATGGATGGTATCGGTAATGGTCTGGGTTACGGTGTTATTCTGGTAATGGTTGGTTTTCTGCGTGAGTTGTTTGGTTCCGGCAAGCTGTTCGGAATTACCGTGATGGAATCGGTACAGAATGGCGGCTGGTATCAGCCTAATGGTCTGTTCCTGTTAGCCCCTAGCGCGTTTTTCATTATTGGTATGCTGATTTGGGGTCTGAGGACGTTAAAACCGGCGCAGGTTGAGAAGGAGTAACTGACAACATGGAACATTTTATAAGCCTGTTTGTCCGCGCCGTCTTTATTGAGAATATGGCGTTGGCTTTCTTCCTCGGTATGTGCACTTTTTTGGCCGTATCGAAAAACGTCACAACGGCGTTTGGTCTGGGTATTGCCGTCACGGTGGTTTTAGGGATCTCTGTTCCTGCTAATAACCTGGTGTATAACTTGGTATTGCGTGACGGTGCATTGGTTGAAGGGGTTGATCTCAGCTTCCTGAACTTTATTACATTTATTGGCGTGATTGCTGCATTAGTGCAGATTCTTGAAATGATCCTTGATCGTTATTTCCCTTCACTCTATAACGCGCTCGGCATTTTTTTACCACTGATTACCGTTAACTGTGCAATTTTTGGTGGTGTCTCTTTCATGGCACAGCGTGATTATAGTTTTTCGGAATCCGTTGTATATGGTTTTGGCTCAGGTATAGGCTGGATGTTGGCGATTGTTCTGCTAGCTTCTATCCGTGAAAAAATGAAATATGCTGATGTTCCGGCAGGGCTGAAAGGATTGGGGATCACCTTTGTCACTACGGGTTTGATGGCATTGGGTTTTATGTCCTTCTCTGGTGTGCAGTTATAAGGGCGAGAAGCGTTCATGGATATAATAATTTTAGGCGTAGTGATGTTTACCCTAATTGTGTTGGTACTGACGGCGCTGATTTTGTTTGCAAAATCAAAGTTAGTTAACACTGGGAATATTAGGGTTGAAGTTAATGGTGATCCGGAAAAGAGCTTTACCGCTCCTGCCGGTGATAAATTGCTAAATATGTTGTCAAGCCAGGGGATTTTTGTCTCTTCTGCTTGTGGTGGTGGTGGTTCTTGTGGTCAGTGTCGCGTAAAGATTAAAGATGGCGGTGGCGACATTCTGCCAACAGAACTTTCTCACATTAGTAAACGTGAAGCGAAAGAGGGTTGTCGTCTGGCTTGTCAGGTCAATGTAAAACAGGACCTGAAAATTAAGTTACCGGAAGAGATATTCGGTGTTAAGAAATGGGAATGTGAAGTTATCTCCAACGATAACAAAGCAACTTTCATTAAAGAGCTAAAATTGAAGATCCCTGATGGGGAAGTTGTGCCTTTCCGTGCAGGTGGTTATATCCAGATTGAAGCGCAGCCACATATTGCTCGTTACGAGGATTATGATGTGCCGAAAGAATACCGTGAGGACTGGGATAAATTTAATTTGTTCCGTTTTGTTTCTGAGGTGAAAGAGCCAACAGTTCGTGCTTACTCAATGGCAAACTATCCAGAAGAACACGGAATTATCATGCTTAACGTTCGTATTGCGACGCCGCCGCCAAAAAATTCGGAAGCGCCTCCGGGAATTATGTCTTCTTATATTTGGTCACTAAAACCCGGTGATAAAGTGACTATTTCTGGTCCGTTCGGTGAATTTTTCGCAAAAGATACTGATGCGGAAATGATCTTCATCGGTGGTGGCGCAGGTATGGCGCCAATGCGTTCTCATATCTTTGATCAGCTTAATCGATTGAATTCCAAACGTAAGATTAGCTTCTGGTATGGTGCTCGTTCTAAACGTGAAATGTTCTATACAGAGGATTTCGATCAGCTAGCGGCTGAAAATGAAAACTTTACCTGGAATGTAGCTCTATCTGATGCACTGCCAGAAGATAACTGGGATGGTCACACAGGCTTTATCCATAATGTTCTGTATGAGAATTATTTGAAGGATCATCCGGCTCCAGAAGATTGTGAGTTCTATATGTGTGGGCCTCCGGTTATGAATGCCGCGGTGATCAAAATGTTGAAAGATCTTGGTGTCGAGGATGAAAACATCATGTTGGATGATTTCGGTGGCTGATAGGCCATAAATATACCCTATGGATTTTAGATGCATCGCGACGGCAAGGGAGCGAATCCCCGGGAGCATAGAAAACTATGTGACCGGGGTGAGTGAGCGCAGCCAACAAAGAGGCAGTTTGAAAGATAACGGGTATAGTTTGATTTTAATGACTGGCGCCCACAACTTTGTGGGCGCTAACAATTCAGAAAGAGTAATTAACTGTGCGTAAAAAGATAAGTAGCTGGATAGCGTTAATATTTGCAGTACTGCTGCTGGCGGCATGCGATGGTCTGGAGCAGAAAAATATTCATGGGCAAACAATGGGGACTTACTATTCCATTAAATTTGTTACGGGTTCGTCGGCGCCTTCGTCAGAAGCTCTGCAAAAAGAGATTGATCGTTTGCTGGAGGAGGTTAACGACCAGATGTCGACATATCGCCCTGATTCTGAATTGAGTCGTTTTAATCAAAGCCGTCAAATTGATCGGCCATTCCCGGTATCGCCTGCGACAGCCAAAGTGGTTAAAGAAGCGATCTACATTAATAAATTGACGGATGGCGCTTTGGATGTGACGGTTGGCCCATTGGTTAATTTATGGGGGTTTGGTCCTGAGGGGCACGTGACGAAAGCACCTTCTGCAAGTGAACTGGAAAAACGCCGTGAATGGACTGGGATTGATAAACTGGTGGTAGAAGGTAATAACCTGATTAAAACTGTTCCAGAGCTATATATCGATTTATCATCTATTGCTAAAGGTTATGGCGTAGATGTTGTTGCCGAATATCTGGAATCGCAGAATATCAAGGATTATATGGTTGATATTGGCGGTGAAGTCCGTACATCAGGCCATAATGGTAAAGATCTGCCGTGGCGGATTGCGATTGAAAAGCCATCTGACACTGGCATGGCACAAAATGCTCAGGAAGTGATAATGCCTGGGAATATGTCGATAGCGACTTCTGGTGATTACCGTAATTACTTTGAACAAGATGGTGTGCGTTATTCACATACGATTGATCCAAAAACGGGGAACCCTATTTCTCATAATTTAGTTTCTATTACAGTGATTGCTCCAGCTTGTATGAGTGCTGATGGCCTTTCTACTGGACTGAATGTTTTAGGGCCGGAAAAAGGGATGGAAGTTGCAGAAAATCTGAGTATCCCGGTTTTTATGATCATAAAAACGAAAAATGGTTTTGAAGAGCGTTACAATAAAGCCTTTGAGCCATACTTACAGAAAAATCAATGAGAAGGGGAAGAAAATGCTGAAAGTATTTATTGCAGCCTTCGTCTTTTTCCTGCTGGCTTTTGCGGGAATGTCGTTAGGCTATATGATTAAACGTAAAAGCATACAAGGGAGCTGTGGTGGTTTAAGCAGTATTGGCGTAGAGAAAATATGTGACTGCCCGGAACCTTGTGATGCTCGTAAGAGACGTATGGCGCGTGAAGCTGCGCGGCAGATTCAATTAGAGAAACATCGAATTATCTGAGTTTAACAAATCTGCGTAATACTCCTTCCTCAATACTCATTGAGAGCAAAGCGAACTTTTAGAGAGATTTCACGTAGTTTGAGATAAAGAAAATAAAAAACAGAGATGTTAGTTTGATAAAATCCCCTTCACATTAAACGGTTTACTGTGAAGGGTTTTTTAAATACACACTCCATTAATATAGGTTTTAAAATAAAGTGAGCAACCTGAATTCATATAAATATGAAATTCAGATTATTTAATTGTACCTTTTAAAATTATTTAATCGACAGGAGGCCATTTACATTGTGCGAGGATTTTTTTAAATAAGAAATTAAACTTCCAATTTAAAATGAAAAATATAAACAGATTTTAAAATTGTAATATAGGTTAATGATGATTTAGCATGCATTATTACATATGGCTTTATATTTTTTTAAAAATAATTTTCCATTTAATAAAATAAAACCCCAATATTAACAGGATTAAAATATTAAAGGATAAACTTTTATGTTTAAGAAAGGTATTTGGTATTAAAACCATTCACCTTTTTATTTGTCCTTTTTTCGGGGAGAAACGTCTGTTTTTTCAAGTTTAATCATCATGGTTTTATCTTCATAAATCAACCTGATTACCATCGAATCTCAGCTAGCTTGAGTAAATACTCAGGTATAGGTGCTACCCGGATACATGAATAAATAAGCTGTTCGAATGTTTTTTTAAGGTTAAAGCGCCAATTGAACCTGAAACAGAATTCGGCAAGATAACGAGGTAAATACTTTTTGCTAATCGAATGATATGTTCCGCGTATCGAATTTTTTACATTACTAATCATTGTGTTAACCCACTGAAAATAAGGAAGCTTAACACTCTGCGCTCCACCGCCGGTGACGAGGGGCAAATGGAAAGTCCCGGCTTGCTCAATCCCCCGAAAGCAAGCTAATCCATCTGAAATAACAAGGGATTTTGGTTTAAGATGCACTTTAGCCCAACGGGTAAGTTCCCCCGGCCTTAAACCCTTTCACAACGCTGAAACGCATGAACATAGGGTGGCCCTTTTCATTCATTGAAACCGCCGCAACGAAAGGGCATTTCCCTTTTGCCCCTCTCCCTCGGGGGCCATGCTGAGCCCCGCCCCAGTATGCGTCGTCAAGCTGAATAAACCCGCCGAGAGGCTTTTCGTCATCCCGTTCTTTCATCGCTTTCATTAGCTTGTGTTTCATACGCCATGCAACGTTGTAGGAAATGCCCAGTTGACGTGACAATTCAAGTGCAGAAATCCCATTTTTCTCCTGAGTCATGAGATAAATCGCCAAAAACCACACAGTTAAAGGTAATTTTGATGCAGAAAACACTGTGCCGGCCGTCAAAGATGTCTGATGATGGCATTGATTGCACTGATAAAGGAGACGAGATTTTAACTGGCAATACTTATCATGCCCACAATGAGGGCAGTGATACCCCGTAGGCCAGCGCATATCGAACACCTGTTTCTGGCATTGTTCTTCATGACCCTATAATGAAATAACCTCATGAATAGAAATGCCTTTTTGGAATTGAATCTGATTTTTAGCCATTTTCATTTACCTCCACACAGACTTATTTTGAGTATACGCCTATGGGAGCTGAATTTAAGTGATAATCAGGTAAATCAATGAGTAAATAGTCTAATGATATAAAGATACCCGTTTATGTTCTTTTAAGATAATCCCTCTTTTTTAGGGTTTAAATCTTGCCAAATTAACCGTTTTACTGTTTTTTTCATAGTTTTCTTCGTAAAATAACGATGGGAAAACACTTTAATATGAACTTATTTAGATTATATTCTTTTTCTCGCTGTTTTCTTTTCAATTCTCTTTTAATGTTTAATAGCTTTCGATTAAATGCGATTTACCCTTTATCTGAAAAGTGCATTTATTGATTTAAATTGGTCTTTTATATAAAACTTTAATCTTTTTATATTAGTGTTTTTAAATAGTCAGTTCGGTTAGATAAATGTAAAATAGACAGACGATTAGCATTGCTGATAAACGCATTAAACGTGCCAGAAAATAAAACCGTTTTTAGTCACGTTGTCTCTTTTTAAAATCTGGTATTAATGGAGAACCTATGTTTTTAACCTTTATCTGTTATCTTCTCCGTATTTTAATCTGTATTAAACTGATAATCAGATTTTCTTGTTTTTCCTTTCCTAGAATTTGATTTTTTAAATTTAATGTGCAGGGACAATAAAGTTTTCCGGTCAGGGATTAATCGATTTGTTGCTACTCAACAAGGTGACAACCTCAGTTATCGTGTATTCTAAAATGTAGATATAAATCATTTTTTTATGTGATATTTTCTAGGTGAAACCGACATCACTCTGCCAAAATAATTCGTTCGGGTCGTGTTTTTTGTTAACCGTAATAAGTTTTTAACGATACCTTTTGACTCTGCGCTCTAAATAAGCTTTCGAAATAATAGATCACTTGGAAGGGAACTCAGTCCGATTTTTGCGATCTGATCAATCGCTAAAAATCACAAACCCCAAAACGGACTGAGCGATGCCCATCATAGCACCCATCCCCCGAAATGAACGACAGCAGATGAAAAAACTTATCCATAAAATCCGTGATAAGGATTATGCCCGCCGATTAATAGCATTATTAATACTACATGAAGGTCATACGGTGACTCATGTCGCCAAAACCCTGCATGCTGCACATTCTTCGGTTAATCGCTGGATTCACTGGTTTACCTTGTATGGCCTGGAAGGGCTGAAAAGTCTACCCGTTGGCAGGCCCATTGTCTGGAATTTAGCCCCGCTCTATCCGCTCTTGTCTTTCTTATTGCAGCACTCGCCTCAAGATTTTAGCTATCTTCGCTCACGCTGGAGCCTGGAGCTCATCACTCAGACTATCAATCAATTGCTCAAGT
>NZ_JBHFKV010000070.1:0-18712 GCF_042879355.1 Photorhabdus sp. RM71S
AGTATAAAAGACAGTCAGGCGGCTAAACGTCGAAGAGCCATTTGGTCAGAGGAATTCCGTAGTCAACTTATCTTTGATTAAATTAAATACAAAGTGGAATCCCGCCCTGACTCTTTAGGTGAGGAGACGTCAATAAATGCGCGTTGTTTTCGTTTATTCTTTTGCTTTCTGACTTCTTTGAATGCAACACCCGGCAGCTTTCTTTCCTTAAAAGGATACCATCGCACTAATACATTACATTTATCATAAACCCATAGCGAAGTCTTTATTTGCTCCGGATTCTCATCTCCTTTTAACGGTCTTAATGGTACATTCTCATGAAAAAGTACAATTTCAGTCGTTACGCCATCCTGCAATTGCTGCGTTCGGCAATCAATTCCAATAGCATTGATACCAGAGCTCGTTTTAGTTTTCCATGTATCAGTTTTAAGTAAAGGTCTTCCTAAACTATATGAACCACGACAGTGCGTACCAAAAGCGGCAATTTTACGCATTATTAGTCGAACCCAGACAGGATTAAGACTTTGCGAATAATAAATACGTACCGGATTTATCTGAACACTATCTGAGTTGGTTATTTTCGGTGGTATATCCGACTCACTATTAAGGGAGATAAAAAGGCCAAATTGATCTTTGTAACTCTTCATTAGATATGAAAAATACCGACTATCCAGCTCATCATTGATTCTCGATTCCCACTCTTTCCAACAATAGCTCTTACTCAGTGGATAATGATAAACAACGAGCTTATTCGCCTTATCACTATCAACTTCGTCATCTCTATATATGAGATGAGATAATGGCAAGCTTCTTATAACTTCCTTCTTCAGTTCAGTCATTATCCTACCCCATTAGTTCATTCTTGATCATTCTAATTAGCCATTTAAACCCTGACGTAAACTGATTATTTTCAGAGCTAATACAGCCACTTAAAAAGAGAATATCCGCTTTTTCAATAGGCAAGGTCTGAAAGTCCACACCGAAGCCAGTCAAAGACGCATCACCACGTGACGTTATAAAATTGGCAATAATAAGCCTTACTTGGCTTCCTTCAATTTCGCGTATATTTAATAGTTTGTGCTTCAATCCCATCGGCACTTTATCTTCAGGCATTCCAGTTTCAACCCAGTAAATAAAAGTATCATCAGCATTATCCAAGCTTTCAGTTCCCCAATACTTAGCATCAACTCGATATCTAGTACCAATAACATTAAAATCATAAAGCTCTAGTAGACGAGTATCGGTCATACATTGTCTGGTACGAATACTTTCAGCATCGAGTAAAGCTCTTATCGCCTCCTCTCCCAAACGACCTTGTAAAATGCGCTGAACAACTAAAGGGTGAAATGCATATTGTTGCTCTAGTTCGCTTGCATAAGGAAACACAGATGTTCTAAACCCTTTTCTGTTGAACCAATTGAGAATTGCTGGCTGAGTTTGAATGGGGTGATACAAGCGCTGAAGGTTATATAATTTCAAACCTTCCCGTCTTTCCGCAAAAAATTGCCAAGTACCAGGGTCATACCAAACTTCTCCTGTTCTATAGCTATCAATGGGTCTTTCAAAACATGCCCAATGCTTAAGCTCACTTTCAATTCCGAATACAGATACTTTGGGTTTCCAAGAAAAATCATACTGCAATACGGCTCTCCCCAGTTCGTGCCACACTTTCTCAACCATTTCGCCGTCCATGTCACTACTCCTTGCAGCTCTAAGAGCCGGAACCAATTGATTATCAATAACCTCAACCGCTTGCTCACCGGTTTGGTGTTTCGACATCATTACACTTAATAAACTTGCTTTTTGCTTATCAAATCGATTGAGCAAAAAGTCAAATAGTTGCCTATTCAAGTCCGATATTTGATTTCGGTATTGACCATATATTGGCAAAGAAGCAAATCGCTGCAAATCATGAGCGATTGAGTCACTAAGATGAATCTCAATATTTGGAACTTCTGTCCAGGCCCGTTCAACTCGTCCTACTTGCTGTTGAATATCAGCGGCCGTATTCTTTATGTAATCTTCCGTAAACTTATACAGTGAATTCAAACGCGAAATGTCAATATTTGAATTTATCATCAATGGCATAATAAAAGATCGATGTTTCTTTCTTGATAATTCTCCTATTCGAAGTAGTTTTTCTAGATTTCTAAGTTGGAAACCTGCATGCGACATTTCATCTAACTCTTCATCAGCTGACTCGAATTTGGAAAAGTAAAAATGCCTACTTTCGAGTAAATAAAGGCAAGTTAAATCCATAGGCTTACCGCTCTCAGGCAAGAAGTAATTTAAGTTGATCCCATTCGTTGCTGATGCGATTTGAGTTAAAACAATAACAATACGTCCAGTATCAAAAGCTGCATGATATGCTTTCTCAAAACCATTCTGTTTTTGGCTTTCAGCGGTCAGCAAACAAATAAGTATCTCCTGATTTAAAGCCCGTATAGGGACAAAAATCTCAGAAAACCCGTTCAATGCATGCTGTTCAGGTAACTGGGGATAAAAATCATAATCTGATTCAAACCAAGATAAAGCATCACGGCTCGAACTTGCTTGCTCATCCAAGAGCCATTTCTTTAAATAACGAGTTGAGTTAACAAAAGCAAGATGCCCTCTATGTGTTAGATTTGAGGCAGCCTGGCGGATAATTTCCAATAACTTTAACAAAATTGACAAACGATACTTATAAGTAAACTCAGATATATTATCTTCAGGTTGTTGAAAAAACTCTGGAAACAAATGTGACTGGAACTCATCAAATTCAGATTGCCCAGATAGAGCATCAAAATTGTGTACAACAACAGACAGATCCGTTTTTCTGACGTCTGCCTTACGTTTGATCAATTCATTAATCATATTTTGTTGAAGCCTTCTATCCTCCTCTGTTTGTACATAAGGTATCGGCTTCTTAAACCATGCTTCTGGACGATTCTCAAAAGTGTTACCCAAGAAACTCACCTTAATCTCAGGGTTCCTCGACTCTGCAACATATCTGAGAGCAGACTGAATCCACCTGAGATCAAAATGCCCCAATGCACGCTCAATATACGAGGTAGCAGACATGGCAAACACCAGATTTCTGCTTGCTAATGAAACCAATAAACCTTCTGGAGTTGTTGGCATAAATGCCCGTCTTATCTGTATCCGAAGTGGGTCTAGATCAGCCTCAGCCTCATTTGGCTTGAGTAACCAATTGGTAAGACCATAAATATTAGCATGTGAATTAGGTAGAAGATTGCTTTCTCTCAACCAATCTAACTCAATCAAACTTGTTCTTGGTAGTGCGAACAAAGATAAATTTGGTAACGCGGAGCTGTAATAAGAAGGACGATAATCATTGACGGGATCAAACAACAATCGATTCAATCGAATGAGGTATTCTCTAGCCTCGGATTCATCACTCGAGAATTGAGAGAGTAATAAAGTAAATCTCCGAATATATTGCTCCATCAACCTTAAGAAATCACCGATATTAACTTCATAATCATCGCTACTCCCTATTAAAGAAACTTCATAGCCATGTTCTGCTTTACTGATCGATAATGGCTTACTAGTGACAAGATGATCCGAACGAAACAAATATTGTTGTCCAAATGGATGTCCTTGTTTATATTGCTGAAGGGGAATAACTAAGGAACGTGAATGATTCAAATCAATGTTTTTATCATGAAGTTCTTTTTCAAGGTCATCAAGAAAAGCCTGTAATTCACGATTCAATTCTGGAACAGGAGGAGTCAATACATAGCACATTCTTGAAAGTAAGCGTCGTCCCCCTTCGAGCAGTTGTCCTAAACATTCAGGAGGTTCTTGGACTAGTTGAGCCTGAGCGAGCAACATCTGCAAAATATCAGCCTGGTAATCAAATTCGTCAATAAAAATAACATGTCCTGACAGCTCAACGCTGGACATACGAACTTTCCTTTTACCGTCATAAAACGAGGAGAACATTTTCTGCGTGGTCATAATGAGTAAATGTTGTTTTTCATCATGCCAGGCAATAGCAGGAAAGACCCTCCTTATCCAAGGATGACCTCGAAACAGAGTCAGTTTCTCTATGGCTTGATAAGTTAACTTATGCTCATCACCATACTCTTTCTTAAGCTTTTTTACCGCTTTCTCCAAACAAGTCATAACTCGCAACAAATAGCGTTCAATCGATGAACAAACCTTTTTCAATTCCCTCTCTTCATACTGACGAAACTTTCTAACAACAGAAGTATCTTTGCCTCGGTATTTGAGACTACGCACAAGATTAATAACATTTCGGCATTCTTGTTCAATACGAAGCTTGATACTAAACTCACCAATAATCTTTTTTTGTGCAAGCTCATCCAGTGATAAGAATGGATCAGGTAGATTACAATCTGTCAAACCTTGTTCATGTGGAAGTGGCTGTCTTATTACTGCGCTGACAATATTTTCATCCTGTGCGTACAGTACGCTAACCTTAAACGGATTACCGTTTGTATCTGTACTAGAGACAGCATTATGATAAATATCATGTAGAATATTCCACCGGTGTGTTACCAATATAGCCTGATAACCCTCTCCCTGGATAATTTCCAACCCCGGTGGTATTCCATCTTCTTTGGACTTTCGAAATAAAGAACTACTCTTTCCTCCACCTGTTGGCCCCTGTAGAGGACATAATCCTGCAATTTCTCTTCGACCATACTCGCGATTAAATGGAGACTGTTCCGCAAGTAGGATAGCTCGCTCAAATGTATACTTTATAATTGCATTATAAGAGTCCAATATTTCATTCATCATATTTTATCCTCATTCATCTCAGATTATTGAGGTCACAGCCGCTATCAGCAACAAAACGAAAATAGCTATAAATATAGTTGGAGGCAAATACACACCAACAATTCTTTAAGTACTGGCTTATCCTACCTCAACCACAATCTCTTGTGCCCAATTATTTTCCATCAACATATTGAAGATCATATATCCATATTCTGCTTCCTATGTCAACTCCCCTAGAACAAGTTCGTTATCTAAGACAGCCTCTATATGAAAACAAAAAATATTTTCAATTATAGGAGAGTCACTCAGCTCAAACAGTTTTACATATTATCGCCACACTCTTGTTTTACTGAGCTGGCTTCTAGAGAAAGGTGAAACATCGGCCATAAATTGTTTTACTTTTGCAACAATTGTTATATAGTGACATTGGCTATTGAGAGTAGCTCTTTCATCTAAATATAAACTATAAGTATTCTGGTTTTCTGTATGCTATAGGTGAATATGGTCGGTAAAAATAATAAATTAAACTTCCGATTGGTTAATAACTATTGTATTACTTTACAGCCCTTACGGAGCACATCATTATCAACTAATCAGTGTTCAGCTTGCAGATCAGTCCAACTTAATTTTTCTGACAGACTGATAAATAAATCCAAATCCTACCTACTCCGCTAACATGACCGACTTTACCCGTTGTGCACGTAACACCTCGGCAAAATAGTGTTTTTCATTCTAGCCCAGTGGAAATATGCTTTTATTAACCTCCCAAGTACCTGTCAACCCCGATTTTAGGATTTCGGTCAATATCCATTCCATATTCGAACTATGATATTTGTCTATGCTGGATTAGTCTAATAAGTGCATTTCTCAGGAAGGGTAATCAGTTGCTATAGTAAACATCTTTCTCCCCAAAGGAAAATATACTCGGCCTATAAGCAACAGACTGAAACAGAAACTTACTTTTCTAATACCTCTTGAAATAGAGAGGTAAATGAAAATATAAATTAGCTAATCAGACAATACTTTCCAAAGGGAATCGATTTTAATAAAGTCTCAGCTAAGGAAATAAATTTTGTGGCAAACCGATTAAATCATCGTCCCCGGAAAACACGGGGTGGGAAAACACCGAATGAATTATTTAAGGGAATACGAACATGTTTACTTCCCGACTAACGATGTTGCACTTATTATGTGAATCCAAGTGTTATTAGTATCTTTCTCAAAATCCCAAAAGGAGACTATTATGACATTACAAGAAGTTGGAAAGATGAGTCTTAAAAACTCAGGTGGATTTATTGCTAGAATCCAATTTAGTTATATGGATGGCGACGGTGAAAAGCATTTAAGTAATAAAAGTAATGATATTAATCTTGGAGCAACAAAAACTGCTGACCCAAGTGATCTTGGTGTTCCTGATGGATAAGTTATCTTAAAAACACGTATTAATGTTAAAATTTTTGTATCATTCCTACAGATGCGAAGTCATTTTCTTAACAAATTATTACAAAGATATCTTCGCTGACAACTCGATTGACTTTATTAATCTGTATTCGCAAACGCGTAGCACTGTCTATTCAAAAGGAGAGCTTATGAAATCAAGAGCTGCTGTTGCATTCGGACCAGGCCACCCCCTTGAAATTATTGAAATCGATGTAGCCCCGCCCCAAGCCGGTGAAGTATTGGTCAAAATCAGTCATACCGGCGTGTGTCATACGGATGCCTTCACCCTGTCAGGGAATGATCCAGAGGGTGTTTTTCCTGTCATACTCGGACATGAAGGCGCCGGCGTAGTCGTTGAGGTTGGTGAAGGCGTCACCAGCGTCAAACCCGGTGACCACGTTATCCCCCTTTATACCGCAGAATGCGGAGAGTGCCTGTTCTGCCAATCAGGAAAAACCAACCTGTGTGTAGCTGTGCGGGCAACTCAAGGAAAAGGCGTAATGCCGGATGGCACAACCCGTTTTTCCTACAAAGGGCAGCCTATTTATCATTATATGGGGTGCTCCACATTCAGCGAATACACAGTGGTAGCCGAAGTATCACTGGCAAAAATCCACCCGGAAGCAAATCATGAAGAAGTGTGCCTACTGGGCTGCGGTGTCACTACTGGCATCGGTGCAGTGCACAATACCGCTAAAGTACAATCTGGTGACTCTGTCGCCGTCTTTGGGCTCGGCGGCATTGGCCTTGCCGTAATCCAAGGCGCTCGTCAGGCAAAAGCTGGCAGGATCATTGCCATCGATACAAATCCGGTAAAATTTGCGCTGGCAAGACAGTTCGGTGCAACCGACTGCCTGAACCCAAATGATTATGACAAACCTATTCAGCAAGTCATTATCGAGATGACTGAATGGGGAGTGGATCATACCTTTGAGTGTATTGGTAATGTCAATGTGATGCGTGCCGCGCTCGAAAGCGCACACCGTGGCTGGGGGCAATCAGTGATTATTGGTGTAGCTGGTGCGGGACAGGAAATATCAACCCGACCATTCCAACTGGTCACTGGTCGTTCGTGGCGAGGCACCGCCTTTGGCGGTGTTAAAGGCCGCAGTCAGTTGCCTAAAATGGTGGAAGAGGCAATGAAAGGTGAAATTGAATTAAAGCCTTTTGTGACTCACACCTTGCCGCTCGAACACATTAATGAAGCATTCGAACTGATGCATAAGGGCAAATCGATTCGCACAGTCATCCATTACTAAGCTGTTCTGAGGGAGTTAAAAACCGTGCTGTAATAGGCGGTTTTTAATAAAACAGGAAACGATAGCCCCAAGTTCACCGTGAAATGAGTGAACCTGTATGTTTTACAGAGAGGAAAAAGAATGGAGAGAATTGAACGCCACGCTTGTTTTGGGGGATGGCAAGATGTTTATCAGCATGAATCGGCCGTACTTGGCTGCACCATGAATTTTGCAGTCTACCTTCCTCCTCAGGCTGAACATCAGAAATTACCGGTGCTGTATTGGCTCTCAGGCCTAACATGTAATGAGCAGAATTTCATCACTAAAGCGGGAGCTCAACGCTACGCTGCCGAACAGGGTATTATCCTTGTCGCCCCAGATACCAGCCCTCGTGGTGAGAAAGTTGCAGATGATGACGCTTATGATTTAGGTCAGGGCGCCGGTTTTTACCTCAACGCAACACAAGAACCTTGGGCACCGCACTATCGCATGTATGATTATGTGGTGTCAGAGCTACCAGTACTGATCGAAACACACTTCCCGGTAACAGCCGCTCGGGCCATTAGTGGTCACTCTATGGGCGGTCATGGCGCACTGATGATCGCGCTACGCAATCCAGATCGTTACCACAGCGTATCGGCCTTTTCACCGATTATTGCTCCTTTTCAAGTTCCTTGGGGAGAAAAAGCTTTTCGCGCTTATCTGGGTGAAGATCGTGACATATGGAAAGCCTATGATACAGTCGAGCTGTTGGCTAATAACGCCGAGCCATTGCATATGTTAATTGACATCGGCACCGATGATCCGTTTCTTGAAGAACAGCTATGTCCTGAACTGCTAAAAGATGTATGCGAAGACACTGGGCATTCCTACACACTGAACCTACGCACTGGTTATGATCATAGTTACTATTTTGTCACCAGTTTTATCGGCGAACATATCGCATATCATGCCAAGGTATTGAAGGGAACTTGTTCTGATAATCAATAAATTAGATACGAGTCCATTAATATTTTTACAATAAAGGGTGCCCAAAAACCAATATGCCAGTGATTATTTAGTCAATTTAATACGAGTTCAGACAAAAAGTTCCACACTAGGGGCATTAAGAAATTTTTTACCATATTTACCTTGGGTCAATCCTGTAGAGTAGGCCGCTGGTTTGAAGTGAGTTCTCCAGCGGCATCCCATCCCCCCTGCAACAACTTTATGAAGAGTTACTTGAACAGCTTAAAAGGGCAGAAGATATTTAGGAAACAGACTTTTCATCGGTAACAAAATGGAAAATAAGGTTCGTTATGAAAAACTGAATAATCGCCCATGCTAGATATTGGAATACAAAACACCTAATGAATTATTTTTAAATTAAAAAATTATCTTATAATTTTAGATAAAGTCATTTGCACTTATTATTCAAATGTACAGATTTTAATTAAGTATTAAGAGATAAATTATTATCATAAACTAATTAGATAATCGATTGAGGAAAAATCAGGATACCAAAAAATTTAATGAATTATTAAATCAATACGAAATTGTTTACTCACAGTGTAATTATATCGAAATTACTATGATAAACCATCGAATATGATAAATTGAATTATTACTAATTAAAACAATAAAGCCGTTATTATATAAAACAAATATCTCATTGTATTATAAAGAAAATAGTAACCAGATTAAATATCTAACGAAAAGAAATTATTTATTATTGGTACTTATCAAGATAATTTTTGCTTTTTCATAGAATACATATGATAATTATTTTTATAGCAATTTTAATGTGTTATTTATTTTACTCGTTAAGATTTATTTTTATTTAACACACCTTAGATGACTTATATAGTTGAATAACTAAATGTTATTAGTTTTTTCTCAAAAGGAGACTGTGATGACATTGCAAGAAATTGGCAAGATGAGTCTTAAAAATTCAGGCGGATTTGTTGCTAGAATCCAATTTAGTTATATGGATGGCGACGGTGAAAAACATTTAAGTAAGCAAGGTAATGATATTACTCTTGGATTAACAGATACTGTTGATCCGGGCGATCTTGGGGTTCCTGATGGATCAACAGTTTTTATGCATGTGTTTGTAGTATGGGGAAATGATAATGAAGCCCATAAAGCTTTTTTATACAAAAAAGGAAGCCAAGTGCTTGCCAGCTACGATATCAGTGGTACGACATTAAGCAATGATCTTGGCTTGATTGATGTCTCGTAATACATATACAGGATCTTAAGAATTAAGCCTTTCAAAGCATGCATCTAATGTCTTGTCTTTACACGATTTTCTCTGTGGTGTTTTGAACGCGTTTTGGCATAAATATATTTGCGCCTTTTCCAGCCAAAAACACGTTTCCGCCCACGCCCTTTGGAGCCGGTTTTCTATTATTGGCCTAAGCCAGCTCTCTGTATTTTGGGCTGCTTTAAGCAATGAGACCGCAGGGAATAATCGTCTTGCCAGCAAGCGCCTGAGCAACAAAGCCAGTAAGCTGAGCCAGATATAAGCCCCGTGGCTAACGTTTCTTTCCGTGTGGTAAACCCGCGCCAATTGGTATGCGATTTGAGTTCTTTGAACAACAGTTCTATTTGCCAGCGGCAACGATAAATATCCATGATGTCACTGGCTGTAAACTCTTCCACAGGCAAATTAGTCAGCCACACGCAGAAGCGTTTTTCTTCGGCAAACCACCGACGAATAAGGCGAAACTCATAGCCATTACGCCGACAAATCAGATCCAACACCTTGACCGGAGACTGGGTGAACAGGGACAGCGTCAGATGACATTCCACGGCAGCGGCAGTGGTCTTGAACCGACAAGGGAAAACGTCAGCCAGTGCCGGATGAACTTTGAATGAACTGCCATCCTGTAAAATAACATTTTGAAATTTTGTCAGTTTTTTGGGCACAGCGACAGGCTTTTCTACCCATTGTGCCATGGCAAATCTCACCAATATTTTGACAAATTCGATGAAGGCGGCTTTACAGAGTTGATTATAAAAAGGGCGATAACTGACCTGTTGTTTTTTATCGGGGCACAGGCCATTAAATTTTTGATGTAATTGGGCAATCGACGTCACGTTACCCGTGCTAAGCGCGGCAATAAGGCTGAGGATCAACACGCGAGGCTCGATATTTCTCACGCGCTGAATAAACCCACACTGGAAGGCAATTTTTTGCAAAGAAACGTCACTAAAGAATTGCATTAACTGATGTTTTATAGCGATAATTGTCACAGGTTTCATCCTTGATTTTGATATGAGTTTGGCGACGATTATCAGATCATAAATGAAGCCTTTTTGCTATCTAAAATATACGGTTACTGCTTAAGATCCTGTATATGAGTTAGTGGCAGAATTCTTTTTTGTGATTTCAGTTATAAAAATCCATTTGAAAAAAAATAGTTCTGTTCACCTTCAGCACAGTACTGCTATTTTAGTATTATTGTATCTTCTTGTAGAGCTTCTGTATTAAATCATTACCTATTATTCAGTTGGAAATATAGAGGTGAAGGCTTGAGCGATTTTGTATTCTCGAAAAACCATCTAAATCCCTTTCAATCCCAGTTAGAGGAACTTGATTCAAAATTAGTTCCTATTGAAGGAGAAGTTCCTTCAAAGTTAAAAGGTACTTTCTTTAGAATTGGTCCCGGTCGCCTGCACAGGGGAAACGAATATTATAATCATCCATTTGATGGGGATGGGATGATATTTAAAGTAACGTTCAGTGATAATGGGGTATTCTATAGAAACAGACATGTGTTAACAAAGGAATACTTAAGAGAAGAAGAAGCTCAAAGATTACTGTATCGCTCAGTTGGAACCGTCCCCAAAAAACTAAAACTCAGGATGAGATTTTTTATTATTAAAAATCCGGCAAATACAAATATTGTGTATCATTCTCATAAACTTCTGGCGTTGTGGGAAGGAGGGATGCCACATTTAATTAATCCGGTAACCCTTGAGACAATTTCAAAATATGATTTTTCTGGAAAGCTAAGAGCACGATTCTCTTTCCTTCCCAAACTTAACCTTCGTGAAGTACCATTTACAGCACATCCTAAAAAAATACCAGATGATGATAATTTATATGGATTTGGTGTGACATATAGTATTGGATCTAAGTTGACGCTATACAAAATAGACAATACCGGTGACATGACTGTTATATGCAACATTCCGCTTAAGAAAAGGTACTTAATTCACGACTTCATAGTGACAAAAAATTACTTTTTATTTTTTTTAGGTGGGCCGCATATAAATCTTAAGTTGAGGAACGTAATTGGCAATGAAAGCATACTTGCGTCTATGAATTCACGTGAAAATGAAGATGGCAGGGTTCTTTTAGTTTCAAGAGAATGCCATGATGCGAAATTCTATGATGCAGCTCCTGGATTTATTTTTCATTTCACAAATGGCTATGAAGATGCCGATGGGAATGTGATTTTTGATGCCTCATTTTGGCGGTCATTCCCAGTATTTACACAGAATATATTTAAAAATAATAGTTCAGAACTTTGTCGTTTTACTTTATGCACTGCATCCGGGAATGTCGATAAAGAAATTTTATTCAGGGGGAATACTGATTTTCCAGCCATAAACCCTACAGTTTGTGGTAGAAAGCACAGATATGCCTGGTTCGTTTGCTGGGGGGATTCTGAAAGTGAAGAGAAATCAATAACTAAATTTGATTTTTTTGACAAGAGTGTAATAAGCCACAGTTTTGATAATGATTTGCCTGAAGAACCTGTTTTTGTAGCCAAAAAGGGTTCTGTTAAAGAAGATGATGGTTGGCTTATTTTTAAGGTTTATGTCGAAAAATTGCACTGTACAGATGTCGTGGTTTTAAATGCTGATGATCTCTCAATGGTGTGCAGATTGCGTTTGCCGCACCATATTCCAATGGGAATGCATCACTGCTGGATAAATGAAGTTATGCTGGAAGCCTAAAGCCTAAAGCCTGTAGTAGTAATATAAACTTATCATTGTTTTTCAAATAGTTTAGTGAAATTATTTACGTGATTCGGGAAATATTTATGAACGTTAGTACTGCACGAGTTATGAATTACGAAGAGACATTACTGGAGTTACAGAGTGCACTACAACAGCACCTAGAGCTGGTACTTCCTTCAGGAGCCCCGGATGACAAAGTCTGCGCAGCCATGCGAGAAAGTACACTAGTGTCTGGAAAACGTATCCGCCCCCTCTTATTATTGCTCATAGTCCTGGATCTTGGAGAAAACCCCTGGAAGACTGACTTTCTACAGCTGGCATCTGCAATTGAAATAGTACATGCAGCCTCATTAATTCTAGACGATCTTCCCTGTATGGATAATGCTGAGCATCGGCGCGGACGCCCAGCTATTCATCGGCAGTATGGTGAAAGTGTAGCGATCCTGGCGGCTGTAGCCTTGCTGAGCCGGGCTTTTGGTCTCATTGTAGAAACAAATCTTTCTGAATACGATAAATCTGCTTCTGTCGCCATACTTTCTCATGCAGTTGGTTTAAACGGTCTTGTCCAGGGGCAGTTTCGCGATCTGAACAATACATTATGTACAGGTAATTATCACACCATTGCGGCCACCAACGATTTAAAAACCGGTTTGCTTTTCGACGCAACATTTCAGTTAGCGGCAATTGCTGTGAATGCACCTGATATAACTCGTCAGGCATTACGTCATGTATCACAACATTTGGGGCAGGCATTTCAATTACTGGATGACTTGAGCGATGATCTAAATAATACAGGGAAAGATATGTCTCAGGATAAGGAAAAGTTAACAATGGTTACACTGCTCGGAAAATCTAAAGTGCATGAGCATTTACGCAGGCACATCAGATACATTGATAAATATTTGGCGGTAGCGTGTCGCAGAAATTTAGCCTCACGATATTTTATACGATATTGGTTTGATAAAAATATTGCGATGTTTAATTAATTTCAACCTTGGCCAAAAAAATGAAAAAGATCGATCACACTCAACGTAAAAATGAGCATCTGGATATTATATTCCATTCTCCTCAAACTGAGACCCAAGTAAAAACAGGGTTTGCTGAGTGGCGATTTCAGCATTGTGCTCTGCCAGAATTGGATCTGGACAGAATAGATCTTAAGTGTTCCCTCTTTGGAAAAATTTTGCAGGCACCATTGCTCATAAGCTCGATGACTGGAGGGGTTCATCGTGCTCATGCGATTAATCACCATCTTGCAGAAGCAGCTCAAATATTGGGAATTTCAATGGGGGTCGGGTCGCAACGTGTTGCTCTTGAAAATGAAGCAAACGATGGGCTTAGTCGCTCACTACGTCAGATAGCTCCTGATATTCTCCTTTTCGCTAATTTAGGGGCAGCCCAAATTCGTGGCGAACACGGGTTTAATTATGCTCTGCGAGCAGTACAGATGATTGAAGCCGATGCTCTAATTATCCATCTGAATCCGCTACAGGAGGCGCTGCAACAGGGGGGAGATCGTAACTGGCGCCATATTCTATATGCTATTGAACAACTCGTAACAAAACTTGGGGTTCCCATAATTGTTAAAGAAGTAGGTTCAGGTTTATCGCTGCCTGTCGCACACCAATTGGCAGAAGCTGGAGTCAGTATGCTGGATATAGCCGGAGCTGGAGGAACCAGTTGGGCAGCGATTGAAGCAGAACGAGCATCCACACCGTATCACCGCGCATTGGCTATGGCATTTGCTGACTGGGGGATCCCAACCACGACAGCACTGCGTGAAATACGCGAGGCACTTCCAAATATGCCACTGATCGCCTCTGGTGGTATCAGAAATGGTGTTGATGCTGCCAAAGCTTATTGCATGGGGGCACAATTGGTCGGCCAAGCCGCTGCCGTCATACATAGTGCAGCCCTCTCCACAGATGCAGTTATAGAACATTTCCAATTAATTATTGAGCAGATAAAAGTCGCCTGCTTTTGCACAGGAAGCACTGATATTGCTGCGCTGCGTACAGCTGTTCTGCTACCAACATGAGCTTTTCCGCTATGATTGCATATCTTTAATCTCTTTCAACAAACACAAATTTCCGTGATGTATATGACTCTTGATGAGGTTAGTAACTTTGTGATTGCCGGAGGATCAACAAAATGATGTACGACTGGGATCTGATTTTGGTGGGGGGAGGATTGGCTAACGGACTGATCGCGATGCGTCTCCAGCAGTGTAAACCACATCTCCGAGTGTTGATGATTGAAAACACAGAAACAATAGGAGGCAATCACACGTGGTCATTTCATCAACATGATCTTACTGAGGCGGAACATGGGTGGATAGCACCGCTGATCACCTATCGCTGGTCAGGTTACGACGTAATTTTTCCAGCATTTCAGCGCACATTGCCACATTCATATTTCAGTGTCACGTCCCAGCACTTTGCAAACATACTCCAAGCATATTTGGGCGAGCGTATACAGACTCGTTTATTAGTAAAGGAGCTAACTCCACAGAAGGTTTACTTACAGGACGGTTCGGCTCTAAGTGCAGGCGCAGTCATTGATGGGAGAGGCTGGCGACCAGGACCATTTATGGGGAGTGGTACCCAGGCATTTTTTGGTCAGGAATGGGAACTGGAAGAATCGCACTCTTTAACCCGCCCGATTTTAATGGATACCAGTGTGGGACAGAATACAGGTTATCGATTTATCTATGTCCTACCGTTTTCCTCAACTCGTCTGCTGATAGAGGATACTCATTACGTCGATCGGGAACCACCGGATAAGACCTTGTCACAGGCAACTATCGCAGAGTACGCGAAGAGGCATGGTTGGAAACTGGGTAAACTAGTTCGAGAAGAGAGTGGTTGTCTCCCGATTACACTTACGGGGGATTTTACCTCTTTCTGGGCACAACTAGCAGGCCAGCCCACCAGTGGATTACGTGCAGCTTTGTTTCACCCCACAACAGGCTACTCTCTGCCACACGCTGTTCGGTTGGCAGATCGTATTGTTACTCTGCCAGAGCTTACCGATACCTCCTTATTCATTACCCTCAGGGATTACGCACGGCAGCAGTGGCAACACCAGCGCTTTTTCCGTCTTCTAAATCGCATGCTCTTCCTCGCTGGGGATCCACAACAACGTTGGAAAGTGATGCAACGTTTTTATCAACTTTCCCCAGATCTGATTGCACGTTTTTATGCAGAGCAACTTAATTTCGTCGATAAGGCCCGGATTCTCATAGGTAAACCGCCGGTGCCGATAAAGGGTGCCCTAAAGGCAATGTTTAAACAACACAAGAAGCTTCAGGGTTTTTATCATGATTAAAGCGCTGGTAATTGGTGCTGGTTTTGGTGGGCTGGCGCTGGCAATAAGGCTCCAGTCTGCGGGAATTCCGACATGTATTTTGGAACAACGGGATAAACCAGGTGGACGCGCTTATTTTTATAAGGAACAGGGGTTCACCTTTGATGCTGGCCCCACCGTAATCACCGCTCCCAATGTCATTGAAGAATTGTTCACACAGGCTGGTAAACGTATGGCTGATTACGTCGATTTACTTCCCGTACGCCCTTTTTATCGGCTCTGTTGGGAGTCGGGCAAGATGTTTGATTACGACAATGATCAGCAACATCTGGAAACACAAATCCATACGTTCAATCCAGGTGATGTTAACGGGTATCGACGCTTTCTGGACTATTCTCGGAAGACCTTTGATGAAGGCTACCTGAAACTTGGAACAGTGCCCTTCCTCTCTTTTCGCGACATGCTGAGTGCAGCTCCACAGTTGGTACGTCTACACGCATGGCGTAGTGTTTATCGCCAGGTGGCACACTATATCAAGGATGAGAGTCTGCGCCAGGCATTTTCATTTCACTCGCTACTGATAGGAGGTAACCCCTTTGCTGTATCTTCTATCTATACTTTGATCCACACACTGGAACGAGAATGGGGAGTCTGGTTTCCGCGTGGAGGAACCAGCGCCTTGGTCGAGGCAATGGTGAAATTGTTTACTGACATTGGTGGAAAAATTGAGCTTAATGCAAAAGTAAAACGCCTCACCACTCATGGTAATCGGGTCACAGGCGTACAATTGACTGATGGACGAAATATGACATGTGACGTTGTGGCCTCAAATGCCGATGTTATTCATACCTATAAACATCTGTTGGGTCAGCATCCGGTCGGAATGGCCCGCGCCCGAACACTGGTACGTAAACGAATGAGCAACTCACTGTTCGTGCTTTATTTTGGTCTGAACCACCACCATGCCCAATTAGCCCATCATACCGTTTGCTTTGGTCCACGCTATAAGGAACTCATCGAAGATATTTTTTATCATGACCGACTGGCGGAGGATTTTTCGCTCTATCTCCATGCCCCCTGTGTTACTGACCCATCCCTTGCTCCCCCAGGGTGCGCAAGTTACTACGTTCTGGCCCCTGTACCACACCTGGGGACAGCTAATCTTAACTGGGATATCGAGGGGCCACGCCTGCGTGACCGTATTTTTGCGTATCTGGAAAAATACTATATGCCCGGTCTACTCAAGCAGTTAGTCGTTCATCGTATCTTCACCCCATTTGATTTTCGTGACCAGCTAAATGCCCATCTAGGTTCGGCCTTCTCCTTTGAACCGTTGCTGACACAAAGCGCCTGGTTCCGACCACACAATCGGGACAGCCGTATTGATAATCTGTACCTTGTCGGCGCAGGAACGCATCCTGGAGCGGGTATTCCCGGCGTAATTGGATCAGCAAAAACCACAGCCACATTGATGTTAGAGAATATAGCCAGATGAATCCCGCGCTACTTAAACACGTTACTCAGATAATGGAACAAGGCTCAAAAAGTTTTGCCAGTGTCACCCGACTTTTCGATACGGCAACACAGCACAACACAATGATGCTGTACGCCTGGTGCCGTTATTGTGATGATATAATCGACGGGCAAGAGTTGGGGAGACAAATAAGCAATGTTGATAAGTATGACGCCCACGAGAAACTTCAAATGCTGCAATATTTGACGAGGCAGGCTTATGACGGCTTGCCGATGACCGAACCTGCTTTTGCAGCCTTTCAGATAGTTGCTCTGAGTAATGAAATCCCTCAGCAACAGGCCTTCGAACATCTGGAGGGATTCGCGATGGATGTACGCGGCGATCCTTGCAGAACGTTAGATGACACTCTGAGATATTGTTACCATGTCGCGGGAGTAGTTGGGCTGATGATGGCAAAGGTGATGGGGGTTCGCGAGGCGAGTGTGCTGGATCGGGCCTGCGATCTAGGAATTGCTTTTCAGTTAACTAACATTGCTCGGGATATTATTGAGGACGCGAAGACCGGGCGTTGCTACCTTCCGCTAGAATGGCTTTACCAAGAAGGGCTAATGCCGGACACACTTATTTATACCGAAAACCATCCTGCGCTAGCTCGGGTGGCATCCCGATTGATTGTGGAAGCGGAGTCTTATTATACCTCTGCTCTGACAGGGCTTGCTGGTTTACCTTTGCGTTCAGCCTGGGTCATAGCTTCTGCTCATGGTATCTATCGTAAAATCGGCATTAAAGTACAGCAAGCAGAAGCACAAGCCTGGAAGTGCAGACAAAAAACTAATCGTAGAGAGAAAGTTACCTTATTAATGGCCGGTGCAATGCAGGCGCTTATGTCTCGGGTGGCAATCATAACGCCACGCGATCCCAAATTGTGGCAGCGGCCTCATTAAAAATTAACACCCTTTGTTGTGTAGCACCCTGCATTTCGTCACCTAAACAGAGATGTTAACTATGAATGTCAATAATGGGTTAAAAATGGGCCTTCCAGCAAAAAAGTTTTATCCTTTATGCCGTAAAAAGTGACATTTCTAAATTGGTAGAAAGTGACATTATTATATTGATGTTACATCTGACATGTAGTAATAAGAAGTCATGCCATGACCTAATCTTCAAAGAAAGTGTCGATAGAAGCTTTACCTACAATCTTTTGTCCAAAATGGTCAGACATAACATTTGCAAGCAATTCTGCTATAACTTTATCCTCGAAATCTAACGGCACCTGTACCAAAACAGCATCATGCATAGGCAATAATAATTCTACAGCTTTCAAAGCTTCCAGCGACATCAAGGCTTCCTTAAATATTAATGAAGCTGTTCCTTGAATCACTTGACTTACAGATGAACGTTTCTCTTTTCCATCTAATGGCCCCTCTCTATCACGTATAAGGTAATTAACCTGAGATTTGCTTAAGAAGGGAACTAAGTGCCTGAGGCACGATCAAAGTTTTTGTCAAAGAAAACAAAATCGTGGAGCTCCTCAGGCATGTCTAATTTAGAA
>NZ_JBHFKV010000071.1:0-17712 GCF_042879355.1 Photorhabdus sp. RM71S
CCAGTATAAAAGACAGTCAGGCGGCTAAACGTCGAAGAGCCATTTGGTCAGAGGAATTCCGTAGTCAACTTATCTTTGATTAAATTAAATACAAAGTGGAATCCCGCCCTGCTCCCTTCATGGAATGTAAGAGCTTTTCTAATACCTCCTGTTGAGTAATATGTTGTTCAGCTTCATCAAGTAAAGTTAATAATTCCCTGCGGACTTTTACCTGCATACGCAATAAGTTCATGGGCAGTAATGGTTTATCTGTTTCTTGCTGCACCATTAGATCAATATCACGCCGCAACTGATATTCCGCAGTCATCTCTAATATTTGGGCCAATTGGTTAATCGTCACCGGTTTGGATATGTAATCATTCATCCCGGCCTGAGCCGCGCGTTCCTTCTCTTCGGCAACTGTATTTGCCGTCAGAGCAACAATCATGCACTCTGGGTCCTGATTGTCAGAATCAATACGCCAACGCCGGGTAGTTTCCAGACCATCACACTGCCCCGGCATCAATATATCCATCAGTACCAAATCAAAACGGTAACGCTGTCCCAACAATAAGGCTTCTGTACCATCCTGAGCATGCCGCACTCCCTGCCCCAATCGCGTCAACATCATGCCAATGATGTCCCGATTGGTCACTGCGTCATCAACCAGCAATACCTGCATACGCCAAGGTTGTAGCGGTACGTTATCTTGTACCGGCGGCAACGCACCAGATAACTGACGTTCGACAATATCCCGCAAACGACCGGGCAAAAAACGCAAATCATTGGCGGATAATTCGCCGGAATGCTCTTCAGTCAAACAAATAAGGCCCCATGCCATCAGTTGACGATGTAAGACAAACGGTGCGCCTATCTCTCCCTGTAACAACACGGGTTCAGTAAAATCCATCAATGGCAGTTGAAACACCACGCTAGTGCCTAAGCCAAAGGTGCTGTTAAATTCCAGATTTCCTCCCATCATTCTGGCCAGCGTAACCGCAATCGTCAGCCCAAGGCCCGTTCCCTGCGCATGTTCCTGCACCTGATAAAAGGGATTAAATATCGAGGCGATATTTTCTGGAGCGACACCACATCCGCTGTCAGTAACATCAAAAATCAACATATTATCTGAACGGGTGACAGTCAGAGAAATGCCGCCATCATCGGTAAATTTGCAGGCATTTCCTAACAAATTTACCAAAATCTGTCTTACCCGGCTTGCATCAAGCATTAATACCTGTGGCACATCAGCAGCAACAAAGGTTTCTAGCGTCAACTTTTTATTGTGTGCCATTCCCTGTATCGTCGCCATTGACTGATCCAGCAATGGTAACAACTGGCTGGTCGCGTACTGTAGCTCAACCTGTCCAGCTTCAATGCGCGAAAAATCAAGCAATTTATTGATAATGAATAATAAAGATAGCGTGCACTGATGAGCTGTCTCTGCCAATTGTAGCTGCTCGCTGCTCATCTCACTGGTTTTCAGTAACTCCAATGCACCTAATGTCCCACTCAGTGGCGTTCTTAGTTCATGACTAATGGTCGTCAGATGGCTACTTTTACGCTTATTAGCCAATTCTGCCTGTTGTTTTGCCTCTGTTAATGCTTTGGTACGTTCTGCGACCTTATTTTCCAGCGTGGAATATTGCTGATTCAGGGTATCAAGTAACGTATTGTAGGCCCTGGCTATCTGCCCCAATTCATCACGCCGGCTCTCTGGCAAACGTACATCTAGCGCGTGTGGTCCAGTCTTATCGATAATATCTACAAATTGCCACAACGGTTTAGCCAGATAATAATGCAACATCCAGAATATCGTCAGCGTTATCATTAATAGAATAATTAACGCAAATGGAAGCTGAATAATCGCCTGATCAACGACTTCCTCAAATAGACTTCTTGTGGGATAAAGTACCAATTGCTGCCAACCGGGACCTTTTAGCTGGATACGTAATACCTGATAACCGGGAATATATTGCCAGCCATCATGTAATTTAACTTTCTTCAACAATGCTAAAATATGTTGTTCTTGATCCTGCGGTAATTTCCCTTTAAAAAACGGCAATAATTGTTGATTGCTGTCCAACCAGAGATCAATGTCATAATTAGTCACCGCTTGCCCGTATGACAATAGATCATTGAACTTAATCGCATATCCGGTCAGTCGGCCCATTTTATCACTCGCGGCAACCGAGATACTCCAGCCACTGCCAGGAATATGCTCCGGCTGTCCCCAGTAAATATTATCGTGGTTGGGGTTCATAGGAAAATTCGCTAACTCCAAACATCGTTTGACAAAGTAGTCATCTGAGATTTTTTCCGGGGGATAAATGGAGATCCCCTGAGATCGCTTAAAAATAAAGCTGTCCAGATAATAAGCCTGCCCAGCAGCGCCATATGCTTGAATAAACCAATTATCCTGATTTATTTCGTGATCGGGTTGGCAGATACTGCCATTGATGGGAAGATATTTGCTATCAGTATTCGACGTAATATTTTTATTATTTTCATACTTTTCATAATAAGCATCATAACGTTTCGCTAGTTCCTGCGCATCTTTCTCCGCCCCCTCAAAGCGATGATTACTTAAATCAGCCCGTAAGGTCGCAAGATGGGATAATTCATCCATCACATGCTGATGTGCATGTTTGAAAGAAAAAAATGCCGTTGCTACGACAGAAATCAGCCATATCAGAAACAACGTCAATGATAGAAATACAGTGAGTTTAATTACTAATGATGAGCCTGTTCTCATTTTATAATCTCCTTATTATTCAGAGATATCTCCTTGTGAAAAACCCAAATTACTCCTCGCCTATCAGGTTAATTAACAACAGGTTTAGAACTTATCTCATTGGGTTATACCCGTTATCTTTCCGGCATACTATAATTCAAGAAAATACACCCGAAGATAATAAATACTTTACATCAGATAACAATCAGATAAAACTTACCAAAATCGTCTAACCAAATTATGACTAAAATCAATTTTACGCTGGTTTCATATCAACAGAATCCCAACAAAAATGAATATCCATCAACGAAACGTTTCTCTCACCATTGACAACTTAATTATCCTGAAATACCGACCTCTGTCAGATTTACATAAGCAAAAAATTGCGACTGGATTAAACACCTAGCAGACTAAGGGGAAAAGTAACTCTCTTTACTGCACGTGATGGCGGCTGACAAAGGCTACAAATAAAGCTATTCACCGGTTGATAAGCATGAGTAATAAACGTTCCACCACAAGTACGACATGGTGAAGGTTGCAACATACCACTGTCTATAAAACGTACCAGAGTCCAGGCACGAGTCAGCGCTAGAATCGGCTCATTTCCCTCAACAGGAGAACACTGTTCAAGGTAGAGTCGATAAGCTTTAATCACAGCCCCTACACCTTCACAATAACCCCCTTTAAGTAAGAAACGATAGGCATTGTAAAACATGGATGAATGAATATTCTGTTCCCAGATCATAAACCAATCGGTTGAAAATGGGAGCATTCCCTTAGGCGGTGGGCTTCCTCTCAACTCTTTATAAAGCTTAATTAATCGTCCTCTGCTCAGCTTCGTTTCACTTTCCAGCATTTGTAACCGTGCGCCTAAAGTGATCAGTTCCACCGCTAGCTGTATATCCTTAATCTCTTGAACGATACTTTTCTCAACCATCTCTCAATACTCTTTTCTTCACTGAAATATCATCTTTCGAAGATAACTGTTGAAACAGATGAGTCGATAACAAAATCCCTGTATGTGTTTTTTGTAAATCATCTATCCGAGATTTCTTGGTAAGTTGCTGAATAGTTTTACTGTTTTCGAACCGTAAATGACAAATTAATTGATTCGTCTCAGCAAGTTTGACCAACTGAGGTAATGTCAATTTAGATAACGTATCAGCCATAGAATCGCTAATACCTAAACGGAACATCGCTGATGCTTTTTCATGGTTAATTAACCGCTGAGCTAATAGCAGATACGATAAATTTATGTCATAAATATGTTTGAGCAATTCAACTGTATTCATTATCCCATCCGATTACATTAATGTTCTTAAGTATTTTTTATTATAAAGAAATCCCGGCATTGCCATTTCATACATTAATGACTAATGTTATTCCCTACTGTTTATAAGATTTTCCTAGAATACTCTTTCAGTTAGGATCAGACAAAACCCTTATTTTTCAGAATAAGTTGAGAACAATATTCATATTTTAAAATCACTCCAGAAAATAAGGTTAATACCTTATTGGTTTTATTTTCTCTTTTGCTAATCTATTGGCTATAAATAGCAACACATTAATTTAATAGGTGATGATATGTTTGCGAATTGCCAACTTTTTGGTATGGATCTGGCATTTCCAGATGTCTGTATGACACCTTTGCCTGTACCCGTGCCTGTTCCATACCCTAATATGACTCTAGGTCTGATGGCGACGCCTCACACTTATAAAGTGCTGTTTATGGGAATGCCGGCACATAATATGGCAACAGTGACGAATACCAGCTTTGGCGATAACCTTGGCGTCAATCTCGGTATTATTTCCGGTACCGTAATGGGACCTTCACGCCATTTAATCGGCTCCTTTACCACTTTAATTAAAGGATTTCCCGCTACCCGCGTTACCAGCCTGAGTTTACAAAATAGTACCAATATGATCGGCATGCGTTTAATTCCCAGCCAGCTTAAGGTACTGCTGTTGGGTCTGTAATGGAGGGATTTCTATGCTATTTTTACCTCACTATAAACGTCACTCTTTTTCCTCTTTTATCCTGTTGAGCATACTGCTGACTGTGAGCTGTTCTACAAATAAAGTGGAAAAAAATATTTTGTATACCATTAAATTTCAGGCGCAAGGTGATATTAACCATCATGCGCCGCTAAAATTAAATATATTGTTATTAAATGATCCAGATAAATTTAATCAGGCAGATATCGGGGCTTTACAAAAAAATACCCATTCCGTCTTAGCTAATACGGTGATTTATCAAAGATCAATCTTCTTGTTGCCACGAAAAGAAGAAAATAATATCAGTATTACAGTTAATGCACCGTCAACAGAAAAATATATTGCTATCTGGGCAGAATATCAAAATATTACCGATAAACAATGGCGGCTCACTATTCCCTTATCATCGTTTCCAACCGCCTCTTATTTATCGGTTTTGAATCCTTTTTCATCCTCTGAGCCTTATCAGTTGATTACTGTTACTTCACACGGATTACAGATTGCATCTGCATCCGATAAATAAATCACACATGCTCAGGAGATCACCCATGAAAAATGCACATAAAGTTCTCTGGATGGAAGGCATGTTTTTACGCCCCCACCATTTTCAACAAGCAGATGAATATGTAGATGCACGCCTGCGTCAATGGGGAGCTCTACAACGAGCCTACAATTGGGGATTTTCATCATTAAAAC
Organism: Photorhabdus sp. RM71S; assembly: GCF_042879355.1. NCBI lineage: Bacteria > Pseudomonadati > Pseudomonadota > Gammaproteobacteria > Enterobacterales > Morganellaceae > Photorhabdus > Photorhabdus sp. RM71S. The sequence goes on from NZ_JBHFKV010000071.1 coordinate 5,405, forward strand.
TCGATGAAAGCCAACTTGCTTTGGGAAAAATCTCACTGCTGGCAGCCAGTGGTATTATGCCTGACGGTACCACCTTTGAATTTACTGAAACCGATGAAGCACCACCCACGTTAGAAATCAGCCCTTCATTGCGTTCGCAAATTATCACCCTAGCTATACCGGCATATTTGGCCGGACGCGAATCCGTTAGTTTCTATGATGCTCCCGACTCTCTGGCACGTTATCAAGCTTTCGAAAAAGAGGTCAACGACGTCAATGCGTTAACACTCGGTAGTACTACCCTACATTGCGGCAGATTACGCCTGCGCCTGCTGCCAAAAAATGAACTGAATGGTGAGTGGATTGCTATGGGTGTACTGCGGGTTTTAGAAAAAAATCAGGATGGTGTCGTCATTCTGGATACTGGGTACATTCCGCCGTTGCTTAATTGTTGGGCAAATTCATTATTACAGCGCATGACGAGTGATCTTTATGGCCTGCTACTGCAACGCTGCCAACAACTTAGCCGTCATCTGCAATACAACGGCTCCAGTACCCGCGATTTGTTACAACAAGCACTGTTAAACCGTTTCTGTGCTCAACTTCAACACATCATGCATCTGCCTCAACAAGCACCGGAAACGCTTTTTCTCATTTGGATCAGCTACGCACTGGAAATGAGTTCATTTCAGGTGCCCTATACGCTGGAAGGCGAGTTACCCCGCTACAACCATCAGGATATTGGCGGCTGCTTCACCCATCTCCTGACATTACTGCAACGCAATCTGTCCATCGTGCTGGAAGAATATGTTGTTTCACTGCCCCTAACTAAACGTCTGCCAGGATTGAATGTGGCGTCACTACCGGAACAGATGAATCTGAGTGATTATCACTTCATCTTAGCCGTAAAGCCAGAAATAGAACATAACGCTTTTATGGCTCACTTTCCGGCCCAAATCAAAATCGCCCCCGCTGACCACATACGCGATCTCGTACGTTTGCAATTGCCCGGTATCGCTCTGCACCACCTGGCACAGATCCCCAGGCAACTTCCCTATCAGAATGGGTTCTGCTACTTCAAATTGGCGCTTGATGGAGAGACTGAGCAGTCGTTAAGAAAATCCGGTGTGTTCGCCTTCTACGTTGCTGGCGAGTTTCCTGGTCTAAAAATGGCATTTTGGGCACTTAAACGCCTGTCTGATGATGAGGAGATAAACTGATGAATCGCAACGACTATAACCCATTGGTGCAGGCTGCTTATCCACTGTTAAATGCCATGCCACACATCCGCCACGCCGCTAAACCGGAAGATTCAGGTCAGTTACGTCAACAACTGATCGGAGAAATCTATCGCTTTGAGAAACAGTGCCAACAGGCAGGATTCAGCTATGAAACCATTCTCGGCGCCCGTTACTGCCTGTGTACTTCTCTGGATGAGGCAGTGGCACTGACCTCCTGGGGAGACAACAGTATCTGGTCAGGTAATGGCCTGTTAGTCACATTCCACAAAGAGAGCAGCGGTGGTGAAAAATTTTTCAAGTTACTGGATATGTTGCTGCAACAACCGAGTAAACATATCGATCTGCTCGAACTATTCTACTTCTGCTTACTGCTAGGATTTGGTGGACGCTATCGTCTGGTGGAAAATGGTCTCGCTCAACTGGAAACCTTAATTCAGCGCCTGGCAATACGCCTGCTTCAGGTAAGAGGGGAATATTCTGCCACCTTAAGCGTAGCACCTCCTTCTCTGCCAGTTAACACAGATCAACCATCACGGCTATCCCACTTTCTATTGTTTTGCTCACTGTCCTGCGTCCTGTTGACCGGTCTACTCTACATTGGGCTGAATACCCGGCTTAATCAACAGACAGAACCGGTGTTGACATCCATATATAACCTGCCCCTACCGGAAGCCACATTACCGGTTGAACGTTTTTCTGTTGCTCATCTACGGCAGATGTTGCAATCCATGTTGGGGCAGCAAGAGAGCACCGTCAGCCAGAACGCAGATAATGTCAGTGTTACCCTACAGGGAGGCAACCTGTTTGCTTCTGCATCAGCAACGCTGAACCCGCGTTATCTGGCACCTCTCCAGGATCTTGCCAAACAACTGAATCTGACTACCGGAAAAATTATCGTCCGCGGGCACAGTGACAACCTGCCAATTCATACACATGCCTACTCTTCTAACTATGCCCTGTCACTGGCGCGAGCAGAAACCGTAGCACAACAGCTCCGCACTGGTCTGCGGCAACCACAACGGCTACAGGTTGAAAGCGCCGGTGCACAAGCCCCTTTAGTCCCCAATACCAACGCCAAGAATCGAGCATTGAACCGTCGTATTGAAATTATTTTCAACACCACGCCAGATAATTCAGATCAGTAGGCAAGAGAGAAAGAAAATGTTGAAAGCATTTATCGCCATCATCACCAATCGCCTGTTTTGGGGGGCACTCATTGTTGCCGGGCTGTGCCTGCTCATTTGGATCATGGGGCCATTTATCGCCATCGGCGATCTACATCCATTAGTCACTGAAACTCAACGCCAAATAGCAATCGCTGTACTAATTTCGCTGTGGTTGTTACTACGGCTGTTACCTTTCCTCTATCAGCTTTGGGCCAATGGTCATTTGCGCCGCCGCTTACACCATGTCAGCAATGTCACACCAACACCCCGAAGTGCTGCTCAATCCCTCGCGGATAGCTTTAAACAGGCGTCATCCTTGATTAAACACGGTCTGCGTTTAAACGGTGTCCCTCTTACCATACGTCTAGGCAAGTTCTACCTCTATCATCTGCCTTGGTATCTGGTTTTAGGTACCCAGGGATGCGGCAAAGACAAAGCTTTGCTGAACTCAGGGTTAGATTTCTACCATACAACTTATCCAAGCCAATTTGCTCTCCCTGAAACCAGTGCCGAATCACACTGCTCATGGTATTTCACTTTTCAGGGCGTCATCCTTAGCCCTGCCGGAGAATACCTAAAAGAGGGTAATCCTCTGTGGCAGACCTTACTGAAACTACTAAAACGTTATCGTCCACGCCAACCCATCAACGCGGTTATTTTGGCGATCAGCATCCAAGATCTACTACAACAGGATAATGATGCCCAATATCATCAGGCTTTATTGCTACGTAAGCGACTGATGGATTTGCGTTTACAGCTAAAAATTGACTTTCCTGTCTACGTGATGGTCACCAAAACCGATCTGCTACCGGGGTTTAACAGTTATTTTAGCCGTTTTTATGGCGAAGCGTTGGATCAGGTCTGGGGCTTTACGTTCCCTTGGCAACAAGAACGGCATTCCCATGCTGATTTACAACAGATGCTGGATGAACAATATAATCACCTGCAACAGCGTCTGGATGCTGCACTGGCAGATACCTTACTGGCCCAACAAGATATCGTGCAGCGGGAACAGAGTTTCGCCTTCCCACAAGCATTTGAGAACCTTCGTCCGGTATTGATACGTTATCTCAATATTATTTTCACCTCTTCCGGCTTTGATCGCCCGTGGTTACCACATGGTCTCTATTTCACCAGCGCCAATCAAAAACAGGGGGAATCATGGCACAACGGTGCTACACAGCATAACCTGCCTGATTACCGTTATACATTTTCTTCGGCAAACACCGACGATAACAGAACAACTGCCCGCAGCTACTTCCTGAGACAGCTATTTCAAAAAATTATTTTGGCTGAAAGCGGATTAGCCAGCACCAACCGCCTGTATGAATTACGCCGACGCTTTTTCCTATTGGTAGGATGTAGCTTATTACTCTCTTTCATGGCGGGGATCTGCGTACTATTATTGACCAGTTACCACAATAACCACAGCTATCTGGCACAAATTACAACCCGACTGCCAATGCTGGAACAGCAGGGTCAGGCGCTGAGCCAATCATCAACTCGTGATCTGCCACACTTGCTCCAATATCTGACACAGCTACAGTCATTCACCACAAACCATCAAATTGATTCAGACTACCCTCCACTTGCTTATGGTATGGGGCTGTATCGAGGCCCTCAACTGAACAGTGCAAATTATTCGATTTATCAACATGCGTTAAAGAATTTATTACTGCCACTGGTAACACAGCAGGTTGAAAGTATTTTGCGTCAGCAAGCCGATGGCGATAACAGCGAATCAACCTATGAGGCCCTGAAAGCCTATCAGATGCTATTTCAGCCCCAGCATTACGATGGCAAATTCCTTACCGCTTGGCTGATGCTGAATCTGTCTCATATTCCCGGTGGTGACAAGCTAAACGAGGCACAACGCAAGATATTCCAACAGCATCTTTATCAACTACTGAATCAAAATCAGCCTTCTTGGTCCCCGCACAAAGATCAGCAACTGATACAGGAAGCGATAAAAAATATCATGCGCTCCACGTTTTCCCAACGGGTGTATACCAGCATCAAAAAAAGAGTACTGAATAACGGACGTTTCAAATCTGTCAATCTGATTGATCTCGCGGGCCCTCAGACTGAACTGGTATTGAAACGAAACAGCGGTCTGCCCGATACGACAGCCATCCCCGGTTTCTTTACGCCAGATGGATACTGGCACGGCCTGGTTGCACAGCTAGATGATACGGTAAAAACAGTGCACGACACTGACTGTTGGGTCCTCAATATGCCATCACAATCAGAAGATAATACTGCTGACCAAGTGCGCCAACTTTATATGAACGATTTTATATTGGAATGGGATACCTTTCTCAATGATATCGCCCTAATCCCGGCCAATAGCTTCAACCAGCGTATTAATAATGTACGGATTCTCTCCGGCACCCATTCTCCCTTACGCAATCTGCTGATTAACATCAGCCACATCATTGCACTCTCCTCACCGGAAGATAACGATAAACTCACGCAACTAGGCCAGCGATTGAATGATGAAACCAGCCGAAAACTGCAAAATCTGTTTCCGGCTGCCAGCATTCCCTCTACATTACCTGCACCAGAACAGATTGTCAGAAGCCACTACCGCGATCTACTCGATCTGGCTCGCTCGCAGGGAGATAACAGCAATACTATTACCTTCGATGATACGTTCAAAAAATTGGGCGATCTCTATCGCTACCTTACCGCTTTACAGGAAAGTGGCGAAACCACAACAGCATCCTCCGACACGATCCTGACACAATTACAAGCTGACGCAGGCCGACTACCAGCACCGTTCCGCAACATGGTCATGGACATGACCCAGAGCGCCAAAGGTGACACACAGCAACAGGCTGTTTCACGCATACATCAACTCGCCAGCGCTCAACTTAGTGACTTCTGTCGCGGAGCCATTGCCGGACGTTATCCCTTATCACGTCACAGCAAACGCGATATTACCCTTGATGACATGGCGCATATGTTTGCACCAAATCAGGGGCTGATGGATCGCTTTTTTAATCAGTATTTGGTGGATAAGGTCAACACTCAAAGTGATAAATGGCACTTTTTCCCTTGGGTATTAGGCAGTACTAAACCCGAAGATCAGACATTGCTAAAAACATTCCGGCAAGCGCAGTTTGTCCGTGACGCATTCTTTAGTACGGCCTCTTCGCAACCCTCTTTTTCTCTTACTTTACAACCGCTGCGAATGGACAACGATATTTTGACTTTAACGCTGACATTTAACGATCAGAGCGTCAGTTACAGCCACGGCCCACTGACCCCTTGGTACTTCACTTGGCCCGGCAACAACAATGCTGGTAAAGCCAAACTGACCATGCTGTTGGCTAATGGCAAAACCAAGTCACTAGAAACCTCAGGACCTTGGGCATTAAACAGGCTAATTGATGCCGGAAAACGGTTTCAGGAAGACAGCCTACATTACCGCATCACCTTTAATCTGGCAGGACACCAAGCCACGCTGATACTCATACCCGACAGCATACACAACCCATTTGTCGTACCGGAATTTACCTGTATCAAATCATAAGGAGAACCTTGATGGATATCACACCTCTGCTTAACCCGGTCAGCCAGGAACATCCCGGTGGCGAAGATCTGGAATATAGCGCTGAATTCATACATCTGATTCAATTGTCGCAGGGAAAAGCTGAACAGCAATTCGGCGACTTTATCATTCCGACACAGGAACCTGACTGGCGACAGATAGAGAAAAGCGCACTTGCTCTGCTAGTACGCAGCAAAGATCTGCACATTATTATCCTGCTCATGCAAGCCTGGTGCCGCCAATACGGCTTGGTTGGATATGCACAAGGTCTGATGTTATTGGAACAGACAGTTGCGCATTATTGGGAAACCTTGTGGCCCGCCGTAGAACAGGATGGTGAACCGGATCCACTGATGCGTATCAACGCGTTACAGGGGCTAGGTGATGGTTTTGCGTTGGCTAAACAGGTGCGCCAGTGCGAATTCGCCCGCCGGAATGGGATAACCCTCACCGTGGCAGATATCATGAAATGTCTGGATGGCAGTAACACGGAAGAGAGTCCATTTCCCGGCGGGATAGATCTTCTGATTGCTGAATTACAGCAAGGTGAAGCACCGGTGATAAAGCTAATCCCACAAATAGCCGCCACCCTGCAATGCCTGATTAACACATTACGTAGCCATCTTGGTGACAGTGGCCTGCCAGATATGCGCCGTCAAATGGCAATATTTCACCATCTGGTACAGCTTCTCACCCCGCAACCCGATACTGCTCAAATTGAGGAGGATAGCCAACATCCCCTACCGGGCAATGGTAACAATACGCACCAACCAAGCCTATCCAATAGCTGGCAGCCATCCAGTATCCAGAATCGTGAACAGGCTCAACAAGCGCTGGAAGCGGTACGGCAGTACTTTCTATTACATGAATCCAGTCATCCGGCACCATTGATGATTGCACGAGTGCAACATCTCATTAACCAGGATTTTATGAACATTATGCGCAATCTTGCTCCAGAGGCTGTCGATCAACTTGAACACTTTTTGGGCTGTAAAAAGCAGACATAACGCGAGCTGAGGAGACCGCAAAATGGGGGTAATACGCTGGAAAAGCCGCTGTTACTCCGTCAATGACTCATAACTACTGATTTTGTCGATGGAGAATACTATGTCAGGATCAAACAGCGGGCAAAAATTCATCGCCCGTAATCGTGCACCACGAGTACAAATTGAATACGACGTCGAACTATACGGTGATGAACGTAAGGTTCAACTCCCTTTTGTCATGGGAGTAATGTCGGATTTAGCCGGAAAATCTGCTGATCAACTTCCTCCATTCAGTCAGCGAAAATTTCTCGACATTGATGTTGATAATTTCGATGACCGCATGAAATCACTACTCCCAAGCGTTACCTTTCCGGTGGACAACACCTTAAGCGGTGAAGGCAAAATTCAAGTCGCTCTCACTTTCAACACAATGGATGATTTTCTACCTGATGCGATAGCACGTCAGGTTGAACCACTTAATCAGCTCCTGGAAGCACGTACTCAACTGGCTAACCTACTGTCTTATATGGATGGCAAAAGCGGAGCCGAAGAGCTAATCGCGACTATCCTGCAAGATCCGGCATTACTGAAATCGCTAAGTACTGCACCGCTGAACAACACAGAATCCATAAACCCGGAAGCAAAACAAGATCAGGGAGACAGCCATGAGCCAGCCTGAAATCCACTTAGCCGGTGAAAAACCTAGCCAAATCACTCACTACAACCAGAGTGAACTTAATGCGTTACTCAGGAAAGAATTTCGCCCTAAAACGGATCAGGCACGCCTTGCCGTGGAAAACGCCGTTAAAACTCTGGCACATCAAGCACTGGAAAACAGCCTGACCTTATCGAGCGACACTTTCGGCACCATTCAGGCGCTGATTGCCGCCATTGATAACAAACTTTCGCAGCAGATCAACGAAATTCTCCATCACCCTGATTTTCAAGCACTGGAGGGTGCATGGCGTGGTCTGCTCTATTTAGTCAGTAACACGGAAACCAGCGAAATGCTGAAAATACGTGTGATGAGCGTCGAAAAGAAAGAATTAGCACGTACATTAAAACGCTATAAAGGCACCGCCTGGGATCAGAGCCCGGTTTTCAAACGGATTTATGAAGAAGAATACGGTCAATTTGGTGGCGAACCACTTGGCTGTTTGGTAGGTGATTACTATTTCGACCACAATCCACAAGACATCGAACTGTTGGGAGAGATGGCCCGTATCGCCGCTGCCGCCCACTGCCCTTTTATCAGCAGTGCTTCGCCGGGGGTGATGCAGATGGAAACCTGGCAAGAACTGGCAAACCCGCGCGATCTAAGCAAAATTTTTCTCAACACGGAATATGCTTCCTGGCGTAGTCTGCGCGAATCGGAAGATGCTCGTTACATTGGCTTGGTCATGCCACGTTTTCTGGCACGTTTACCTTACGGTATCAGCACTAATCCCGTTGAAAGATTCGATTTTGAAGAAAAAACCGCAGGAGCTACCCACAGTAACTATGTCTGGAGCAATGCAGCCTATGCGATGGCGGTGAACATTAACCGTTCCTTTAAAGAATATGGCTGGTGTGCATCCATCCGAGGGGTCGAATCAGGCGGAGCAGTGGATAAACTGATCTGTCACACCTTTCCGACAGATGATGGTGGTTTGGATATCAAATGCCCAACGGAAATTGCTATCAGTGATCGCCGTGAGGCTGAGTTAGCAAAAAACGGCTTTATCCCGTTGGTTTACCGTAAAAACTCCGATTTTGCGGCATTTATCGGCGCACAATCACTGCAAAAACCTGCGGAATATATGGATGCCGACGCCACAGCAAACGCTAATCTGGCCGCTCGCTTACCTTATCTGTTTGCCTGCTGCCGATTTGCACACTATCTGAAATGTATTGTGCGTGACAAAGTGGGATCATTTCAGAGCCGCGACGACATTGAACGCTGGCTAAATAAATGGATCATCAACTATGTTGACGGTGATCCCGCCAACTCCTCACAACAGACCAAAGCGCGCAAACCACTAGCAGCGGCTGAAGTACAGGTCATCGAACAGGAAGATAACCCCGGATATTATCAAGCCAAATTCTTCCTGCGTCCCCACTATCAACTGGAGGGATTAACGGTTTCCCTGCGGCTGGTATCAAAACTGCCCTCTCTAAAACAGAGTGGTGGTTAATTCTGAAAATGACTGAATAAGGAATGTGATCATGAACAACAGCATCTATTTGGATATCAAAGATGTCTCCGGTGAATGTAAAGATAGCAATCATCCTAACGGTATTGATGTGCATACCTTTGAATGGAAACTATCACAACCAGTAGAAACCGGTAGTGGCGGTGGAGGCGGCAGCGGACGCGCCAAAGTACACTCTCTGGTGGTCTATGCCCGGATGGATAAGGCAATGCCAACGTTAATGCAGAAATTAGCACAAGGCGTTCATTTGCCCGAAGTAAAGTTAACCATGCGTAAAGCAGGAGGCGAACAACAAGAGTTCACCACGATTACGCTTGGTAGCGCATTGCTTGACAGCATTGAACTGGTTGACTTTAACCGCGATATTCCACATTTAACAGAAGGTTCAACAGCCATTATACCCGGCACTATTGGCGTGAAATACAGCTTTTCACCGAATATCGCCAAAGTGGTTTATAAAGAACAAGATAACGAAGGAAAAAGTGGTGCCGATGTAGAATTTAATTGGGATACCCAAAAGAACACCAGTAAATAAGAAAACACGCACTGATAACTAAATCAGTAAAAAATAACCTTCCGCCCGGAATACGCTATGTTCGTGTTCTTTAGGATGCTGCATCCCTTTTTCGTGGCGGAAGGGTAAATTATTACTCAATATAATAAGCAACGTTGTTATGAAAATAACCCTTATCAATCCTCCATCAGGCAATATGGCAGCCAATAGCAGTCATATTTTTTATCCTCCCGGAGGAACTATCGGCACCAGCGAAAATAATCATTTTGTGTTGCCAGATCTAAATAGTTGTATTTCGGCATTACAAGCCAGTGTACATATTTCTGCCCAAGGTGTCGCACTATTACTAATATTGGAACGGCCTTCATGATGATTAACAATATTCCATTAGCGCGTGGAGAAATCGCATCTCTGCAAGAAAATAATAAGCTCCAAATTGGTGATTACTACCTAACTGTGAACGAAATAGAAACGGCAAAATATCATTCCGTCAAACAGGAAATAACAAAAGCCGATCTTTCTGAGGCAATATGGGATGAATTAAATACAACATTACCCGCCGAAGAAAGCCAAAAAGCGAGTGATCAACTCTCTGCGGCCAATTTTTCGTCACCAGAAACAGAGATCCTGCAAACTCTTGATCAACTCGCTACCCGCCCTATTGATCCAATAGAACTCTTTACCACTCAATGCCAACGCACCAACAGTCATGCCCTGTTTCAGCCAAACACCTACCGCTCTACCACACCGCTACAGCTATGGGAAGAGCAGATAAAACAACTCGATCCATTATGTCTATTCAAAACAGAACCCTCCGCATCTACAACCAACGACATGACCACACTACAGACATACCCCATGTCAGGCGGGCATGAACAGTCAATGAAAGAAGCGCTTTTCTATTGTCTTAACACCATAATAAATCGCTTTGATCCGTCCTACGACGAAAACAGTGTCCCGGCAGCCCACTTCTGGCCCCTGAATAACACACAACACCGTAAAGCAAGGTTATGGGATAACTTTACTGACCGCTATCAACAAACCGCCGAAGAGATACGCCAACAATCGTCAACGCTATTCAACGCTTTTTTCCTTAGCGTTTACCAACAAAAATTAAATGCTGTTTTCAACAATAGTGATGATTAATAAATACGGGTGATAACTTCGTCCCATTAATGATGCCAGCTATCATGAACAATGAAACCAATCCGTTGACAAAATCCTGTTCGAAAGGACAGGATTCCAAATTAATAATAACGCGCTCACCTCTCGGTCAACAGGTTATTATTAATAAAATTATGTATAAAAATATGCAGATCATTATGTTAAGATAACCTGCCTCATAACCTTGTCAGACCGACTTATTACAACTATTACCTTGTATCGATAAATGGTAAAAATTAATCTCACTGTTAACAAATTGAATAACACAAAATTTTTTTAAGATGTAATAGTTAATTGATGAGATTATGTGAAAACTAAAGTGTACTATTATATATTTTCCTTCTTTATATACCCGTCATCTTTCAAGTTGCCTCTTTGTTGGCTGCACTCACTCACCCCGGTCACATAGTTTGCTATGCTCCCGGGGACTCGCTCCCTTGCCGTCGCGATGCATCTTGAAATCCATAAGGTATAATATTCTGTGCGTAGATCTGAAGTTTTTTTCTATTCATTTTATTATTTACTCTTTTAATAATTGAAGGAAATTCATTTTCCATGAACATACTGGGCACACAAAAATCACCATAACCTTCTAACAATAAATTATAAAGCTCCTCTAACACCTTGTCTAGCCTGATATTATATTCAACCTGCAATCGTTTATAATATGTATTCTCTACAATTTCCAAGAATTTATAAAATATCTTTTTGCTTCTCTAAAATCATACTTTTCAAATTTCTCATACAAGAATATCAATACAGGAATACAAAGAGCCTTTATTCTCTCAACCTCTTGTATTACATCTGTTTTCACCTTTGAATATACATTGAAAAATCTGGATTTCATACAAGCTATTGGATTAATTATTCTAACATTATAATGAGGTGTATATTTTAAATCTGTAATAGGAATATAAAACACCTCAGTATTTAAAAATAATTTATTTGCTTGAAAGTCACTAAGCTCAAAACCCGCAGGCCAATCGATAATATCAACGACATTTGGTATTTCAATATGTTTTTCATTATAAATCTGTTTATTCACAAATAGTTTATTTTTATATTCCTTTATCTTTCCCGTATCTTTATTTTTAAGTGCAAATATGGCTATTGCTGGCGGTGGATTATTTTCATTATGTTGAATAGAAACGTTTAGTGCTTTAGCTATAGCTTCCACATCTATTTTGCGTGCAGAAAAATCCACATCATTTGAGGTTATGTATTCACTAAGAGGCTTAGCACTATAATTATTATAATATCATGTAACCCAATAATGTACAGCCTGTCCACCAATAGTTATAACTGGTGCAGTAAAATTATCTGCATGTTCCATTAATTCCCGGTTAAGTAAATACAACTGGTCAAGAGGTTCTATATGAAGCATAAGTAAACCACCTTAAAATTACCTGATTATCACTTAAATTCAGCTCCCATAGGCGTATACTCAAAATAAGTCTGTGTGGAGGTAAATGAAAATGGCTAAAAATCAGATTCAATTCCAAAAAGGCATTTC
>NZ_JBHFKV010000072.1:0-16829 GCF_042879355.1 Photorhabdus sp. RM71S
CCCCCGAAAAACACGGGGTGGGAAAACACCGAATGAATTATTTAAGGGAATACGAACATGTTTACTTCCAGATTAACGATGTTGCACTTATTATGTGAATCTACCTTTATTTATTTATTTATTTATTTATTTATTTATTTATTGTATGGATTGCCGGATTAATATTTTTATAGTTTATAATTATATTTTTAAATGTAGCAATATATTATTTGAATATTTTCAATAAATTTTGTGTTCAGAAATAAAATCCTATCAATACCAAATGCAATAAAATTTTTATTTTATGACGGAAAACTTAAACATTATTTATTAAGTCGACTTGTTTTTATGAGTTGTATTTTTATTTGCCAGATTAGATTAATAGGTGTATTTTCATGAGGCGTAGGTCAGTTGCTATATTTCAGCATCTTTTTTACCAAAGGGGAATACATTGTGAAATATTAATAATTAACCTATGAAGAACAATATTATATTTATATTTTAAAGAAAAAAATAAGAACATAATAATCTGATATCAATAATGGCTAATCAGTGGTTTATTTATCTTACTTAGAGTAAAAAAACAGAAAATCAATATTTAAAACAGTTTTACATTCTCGAACCATAAATATGATTAATTAGCCAAATAATTTTTATCTTCCAGAAATTAATTATACTTTGGCGAAGAGAATAGACCTAATAACTTAAATCATATCAAGAGGAAAACTGATGACAGATAAACAACCTTATTTTCCAGAAATGAAATATTCTCCGTGGGAACCTAATGATGCCCCATTATTTATCATACTTGGGCAATCAAATAGTTATGGTCATGGGACACAATTACCACAAGATGAAGAAATTACACAAGGTTTAAAAAACGTATTCACATTATCTCTGCCAGAAGTTTACAGCGTTGACTTTCCCGCAATTAACTGGACAGGACTGACTAGCTTTGGTAATGCCAATATTGGCGCTCCTGTTGGTTTACCTCGTGGCAATCAAGATCACTCAGTCAATGCTGCCAACCGTTTTGCTAAACTTTGGCAAGACCATATAAATCAGGGGAATGCGCTTAATTTGCCTGATCTTTATGTCATTTTAATGGGGTGGGGCGGCCAGGGCATGTATCTGGATAATCCACCGTATAACCGTTGGGCTCCTGAGCGAGATCCCTGTGATGTGGAATCGCTCTATCCGCGTACGATCAGAACATTGCGCATGGCGGTCGAATCACTGCGTAAACTAGGCAAAAATCCTCGTATTTTGGCTGTTCATTGGAACCAGTGGGAAGCAGAAACCGAAAGTTTATTGGCGGCACAGGTATCAGAGCAGAATTTTACCCGCATCATTACTGGTATCAGTGATGCTTTGGGTTCTCGCTGTATACCGTGGAGATTGTATTATCCACTTTCGGTTGCATTTGATCCCATCAACACCAGCTATGTGCTTAAGGCAATCAATAATGTTATCGCTGATGATCCCCAATACCGAACGTTGATTGATGCCCGGAATTCGCCCGACTATACCGGAAAGGTGACTGAATTTGGTGTTTTTCTGCCTGATAGTATTCATTATGATGGCAAAACCCAGACATGGTTTGCCCAACAGGAGTGGAAATTGATTTTATCTGGTTATAAAGGGGTTGAACTACCATAGGATTAACCATCCGAGAGATATTAAGATGGCGGCTGAGGCCGCTATTTTGATATTTGGCAAGAATAATACAGTGCTGAGTATTCTTGTATGCCTTTTCGGCATAAAGGCATACATATTATAAGCGTCTATTTTATATGCCATAATGGCATCCTGTTTATATGGACTAAAAATGCAGATGAGATCGTGACTATTAATACAACAGAATGCAAAGAGACCCATTTAGTTACAAGAACCTCCACAGAGATTCAGGAAATCATCCAGCAATTTTCTTAAATCCTACCAATATTCAAAGCAAATCAGAATTGCCGCCCATAATGCTGGCGGCAATCTTTAGCGAGTTATTGAAGTGTTATTGCCAACTGACAGTAATTTCTCCGGTTTGACCTGCTATCGGCATAACGTTACCGTTTCCAACCTTTAAGGCGAAAAGGAACTGTTGTGCCGGGCTTCTCTGATTAAATTTGTCTGTCGACATTCTTCGTGTGCGTGATATGTCTATGCAATTGTTGGTGTTTCCCTGACAAAGATGAACCGATAAATTTTGAGGCCATCCAACAACATTCCAAGTCCAAGATACATTGGTAATTTTTCCTGTTGCAGGAGGAGAACCGACAATAGGAACGTTAACAGTTTCTAAGAAATTTTTAGAATATAGTGTGGGCAAAACAACTGAAGAGTGATAGCTGCCACTTGCCGCAGGTACTGTTTGTGAAAACATGGCTAACAATAGAGCACTACCAATGTCAAAGATTTTTTTTAATTTCATAGCCATTACCCCAATATCTAATAATTTTCTATTGCGAGAACTTAGATATACATTTTGATCTCGCGCCCTGTATTTCCTGAATTTTTATAAAAGCATGTACGCAATGCCAAAGTAGGCAGGAGTAATTTGGGTGGATTAACACCAAAAAGCAATGGGGAATTTGAATTTATGTTAAGTTAATCTAATATATTTTGCTGTTCGATGCTTTTGCCAGTCACTTAGACCGTAATCTTTTACAACAGGATTTTCCCATGATATAAAATCGGCTAAACAATCAAGTGGAGTCAGTGATACGTTTAATGGATGTCAAAAACGATGAATAAATTAGACATGACAATCACAACTTCTCCATGTCAGGAAGCCCTGATTTACATGGAAAATGTTTGTCGATCTTATCGTATGGGGGAAAAATATTACCCAGTACTTGATGAGATATCATTCACCATCATGTGCGGACAAAGTTGTGCGATTGTCGGCGCTTCCGGCTCGGGTAAAAGTACTCTACTCAATATTCTTGGTTTACTGGATCAACCCTCTTCTGGATATTTTCAGTTTAGGGACGTTAATATAACAAATGTTACTCCTAATGAGCGGGCGAAAATAAGAAATCAGGAAATTGGTTTCGTGTTTCAGAGTTTTAATTTACTTCCCAGAATGCAGGCGTTGGATAATGTGGCGCTACCATTATTATATCGTGGATATTCTCGTTCTCTAGCTCGGCAGGAAGCGAAATACCAGCTTGAGTTGGTTGGTCTGGCTGGGCGTATTTACCATCGTCCGGCTGATCTTTCCGGGGGACAGCGGCAACGTGTTGCCATTGCCAGGGCCTTGGTTGGTAAGCCTTCTCTGATTCTGGCAGATGAGCCGACAGGCAATCTCGATAGTGCGACGGCACGAGATATCATGGCACTTCTTCTGTCGTTGAACCGTGAGCAAGGCGTTACGCTTGTCATGGTTACGCATGATGAAGCCATAGCCAAAAACATGCAGCGCTGTCTATATGTTAACAACGGGCGGCTTTCCGAAACCGATCTGTGGTTGGATAGCCTCGATGCTTAATGTGAATTCTGGTCGCTACGGTTTTTCCTTCACGCAAGCACTGCGAGAATCACTGGGTAGCCTGCGTCTGCTAGGAAGGCGCTCCTTGCTTGCTTTACTTGGTATTGCAGTCGGATGTGCTTCGGTTATTGCACTTTTAAACATCGGTCATAACGCTGTTAATGAAGCTATCAGCACTTTTAAAAGTATGGGAAGCAATATTTTGGTTGCTCATTTTGCTTTCATTCCCGGCGTTGATGTCAAACCCGCGCCATCTACGCTGGATACTCAGGCGCTGACTCGTACAATACCGACTATCACACATGCTGCGCCCATCACGTTACATTCGACTCGTGTACGCTTTCACGGGAAAGGAATCGATACGAATATTACCGGTACATCCTCTGATCTGGCTGCGGTGTTGGATTTACAAATCGAGCAAGGACGTTTTCTATCGGACTATGATCGCCAAACGACCTATGCTGTGCTTGGAGCGGATATTGCCAAACAATTAAAAGTAGCCAATCAACCTATTCGAATAGGCAGTCAATTGCAAATTGGGGAATATCTGTTTGAAGTGATAGGAATTCTCGCTGCTCAGGGGCCGAACCCTTTACTCCCCGGCTCTATTGATCATTCCATCATATTGCCCATTGAAGCAATGCGACGGTTGCGGCCTGCGCCAGAAATTGGGAGCGTCATTGCCAGAGCACGTGACACAACAACGTTAAGCAGTGACGCGGTGTCGTTACGTGACTACCTTGTCTCATTATCAAAAGGTCGTCGTGTCGAAGTTGAAATCCCGAAACAATTGCTTGATGGATTGACGCGTCAGGCAAGAACATTTTCCTATTTGCTCGCGGGTTTAGGGGGAATTTCGTTGCTGGTGGGAGGAGTGGGCGTGATGAATGTCATGCTGATGAATGTTTCGGAACGCAGGCGTGAAATTGGTGTTCGTATGGCTTTGGGAGCTCGGCCTGTTGATATTGGTATGCTGTTTATGTTGGAGGCTGCCATTCTGTCCATTGCCGGTGCAATGGTTGGTTCATTGCTGGGGGTTGCGGCAGGGTACCTATTTGTAAAATTTTCGGGCTGGGTATTTACGTTATCCCTATTCTCTTTGCCTCTGGGTATCGCTAGTTCATTAGTGATTGGTCTGTTTTTCGGTATCAATCCGGCATTAGCGGCTGCCAGATTACAACCTGTAGAGGCACTTCGTGATGATTAGCCGAGTTTTTCAACGTGCTATTGGCATTATCATTGCCCTGATAATAGATGCATCCGTCAAACCAGCGTTAGCGGAGCCGTTGAATCCATTACAGGCAACCATGCCTGCAACGGATACAATTTCGCTTAATCAGCAAACTATTGGTCTGACACTCAGCGATGCAATCTATTTAGGGTTACGAAACAATCGTTCGATTCGCAGTGCTTATCTGGATCGAATTGCACAGAAATTCGATTTACGCGTTGCTGAAGATCGTTTTACGCCCAAGTTACTGATTAATAGCCGTTATATTGCCGCTCGTAATCAAAGCGATCGCTATCGCCAAAGCGAGATTACACCCACATCTACGCTGCTTGGAGAATATGGTACTCGTTTCAGTCTGTCTTGGACGAATCGGACGACATGGGCAGACAATGCAGGCCGTAGCCGTAATGATGGTGTTTCATTCTCAGTTATTCAGCCTTTGTTGCGTGGTGCCGGTAAAGATGTGGCTACAGCACCTGTGCGTCTTGCTCAATTGATGGAGCAGACAAATCGTTTGAACCTAAAAGCGACGGTATCCCAGACTATCACGCAAGTTATTATGGCTTATCGTGAATTGTTGCGTGCTCAAGAACAATTACAAATCGCACGTGATGCTCTTGAACGTTCGCGTCAATTGCTGGAAGTTAACAAAGCCATGATCTCCGCAGGCAGAATGGCTGCTTTTGAGATTGTCCAGACAGAGGCTGATGTTGCAATGCAGGAACTGTCTGCGGAGGAAGCAGCTAATCAATTGGATACCAGTCGTTTAGAATTGCTGCGATTGCTCGCCTTAGACTTACAAACTCAGGTGAAGGCGACTGATAGATTGGAAGCTAAACGCGTAGACATTAACTTGCTCCAAGCCCAACATTTGGCACAAGAGCAACAGCCATCGTATCTCACGCAATTGATTACCGCGGAGCAGGCTGCAATTAACCTGACCGTTGCCCGTAACGAACGCTTATGGGATGTCTCTTTAGTGGGTAGTGCCAGTCAAGTACGTGATCGAACAGGGTCAAACCGTTCCCGTAATTGGGAAAATTACGCCGGTGTTCAGGTAGAGATACCCATTGGTGATTTGAGTCAGCGTCAGGCGGAAGTACGGGCGCGGGTTGATGTTCAGAACCAGGATATTCGTCTTGCTGAGGCAAAACAGTCACTGGAACGTAATGTGGGTAATGCGGTACGCGATATTGGTACGCGTTGGCGTCAATATGAGATCGCACAGCGTGCCAGGGATCTATCCCTGCGCAAGTTAGAAATTGAACGTGAAAAATTGACGGTGGGCCGCTCCAGTAACTTTCAAGTCTTGAGCTTTGAAACCGATTTGCGTAATGCAGAGAATGTTCGTCTCAATGCGTTGATCACCTACTTAAATGCACAAGCGGAGTTGGACGAAACATTGGGTACTACGTTAGGGAGTTGGGATATTGCACTTAACGACTAAGATCAGAGAACTTGCCCGTTCCAAATATAAGACTCGTTGGCTCGTGACACTTGCTGTTGCATTAGTCATTGGGGCTACCATTGCTTATGTTTTCCTTTCTTCTTCAACTGATACATCATCACCACAACAGTGGGTACATGTTGAACCTCAACGACTGGAAAATCGTCTTGGATTAGTTGGCCGTATTCAGGCTGCAACCAGTTTGACGATCGCAGCGCCATTTGATGGTGTTATTGCTGAAGTGATGGTTACTGAAGGCCAGCGCGTTAAGCGTGGGCAACCGCTATTGAGCCTTGATACGACGCAGTTGGATATTCAACTGCGGCAGGCGCTCACAGAACTGTTGAAAGCCCAGAAAACCGTACAAGATTTGATAGGGTGGGAAAACAGTCCGGATGTCGCTAGGGTACGTAGAACTTTAACGAATGCCCAGTTAAGTTTGAGCGATACCGAACGTAAGCTAATTGATACCCGGGCTTTGTTCGAGCGTGGCATTGTTCCCCGTATGGAGGTTGATACACTGGAACAGCAGGTCAGAGTTCAACAGCTCGATCTTGCCGCCGCTAAAGTGGAACTGAGTGTTGCCCTCGATAAAGGCACAGGGGAGAATCGCCAGATTGCTGATATGGAATTAGCTAATGCCCAATCGCGTTATCAGGCGCTTCAGGCCCAGCAAGCCCAACGTGAATTGATTTCTCCTTTTGATGGCATTGTTATTCGTCCCCAGATACCGGAATCAGATAAGGGGGTATTTATTCAAAAGGGGACGCGTGTCACTCAGGGAACGCCTCTGTTAGGGGTAATCAATTTGGAGCAAATTCAGGCGGTAGCGCGTATTGAAGAGGCTGACCTTTATCAGGTGTATGAAGGAATGCCGGTTGAGATCACCGGTGATGGTTTTGCTGGGCTATCTCTACGAGGGCAAATTAAGACAATTGGTGTACAAGGGAGTTCAAAGGAGATGCAGGGAGCGGGTGTAACCTATGATCTATTAGTGGCTATTGATCCTCTCACTCCCGAACAGCGGCAGCGTATCCGGCTGAGTATGAGTGCGAAACTGGCTATTGTCACCTATCGCAATGAACGTGGATTGGCCTTGCCAGCCGAGGCATTACATACCGGCCCAGATGGACGAACTTTCGTCACTTATCGCCGTGAATTAAACGCACAAACCCAGCAGATTGTCGTGACACCGGGGCAGGCCGTTCCTCAAGGTGTGGAGGTGATCGGGTTGGAGGCAGGCTATGTTGAAGTTCCTGCGCGGAAATAACTGATTCAACCTCATTGATCTTTTGCGACACCCTCGCATTGGGCGAGGGTTTACAGCAGTTTTTTCTAATTTTGGGGCAATATTTCACCGTGAAAATTCATATATTGGAAGTTCATTTGCCACAATATTTAAATTTTTCGAGTTTGCGATTACATTCGAAAATAGCGCCAAATCAGATGCCACATGTTCAATATTATTTACTGCAACTAATTTGCTGTTATATATGAAGCGGAAATTTCCTTTATTTTGATCAATCTGTAATGTCATTATTTCTCCGATAATTGCATGTTCCTGTATGGCATCTTTGTTCGTTAGATCTTCACTGTAACCGGAGATGATGGAAATACCAATCGGCCACGGGCGATTGGTATGTAACAGATTGATTGCACGCAATACAGGTTGTCTGGTGACCATATCGCGGGGATAAACCCTATGTTGTTCAAGCAATTGTTGTTCAGACGATATTGAATTTAAAATCTCTGTAAGACGTTGTTGTAAATTGATATGGACCTCCATTGGGACGATCATGGCGAAAAAGGAGGTCCATTTTGAAGAATGAACAACATCTCCTGCTTGCGCCCATCCGACTTGAAATTGAGTATCATTTGATGTGTGAGCCAAATAGATAAACCAAGCGCATATAATATGTTGAACGAGCTCAGTTGAAATAAGAGAGCTATGATTGAGTACTGTTTTCCATTCAGACACATGCCAATCCGGTATTTTATCTATCGTTGCCCGCAATTTAAAAGGCAGCATTGGTGTTGAAAAACGCTCTAGTCTTTTTTGCCAAAATAGCTCTTGTTCGGTAAGTTGTTCATGTATATCTGTTAACGTCTTAATATCTGATCTTTCAATTGTGGGGAGTTGATCACCAATTTCAAGTTTGCATTGATTGGCTAAGGTGAGAGCATTTATTGGGTTGCCACGGCTATTAACAAACGAAATACGTATATCTTCACTACTTGTGGTCATTAGCCAATGGTCCTCGCTAATACCCAACAATGTACCTGGTTTATGATCGGAACGTGTATACATCACCTGTAATGTACCTATCGATACCAGGCGATCTCTCAGCAGAACTTTAGGTAATGTTAGTGGATTAGGATAGTAAACTCCGAAAGTTAAAGATCTGACCAAAGATGACAATTCCTGAGCTTTTTTATTCCACAATAGACAACCCGCAGCGTCTGGGCGGCGACGTCTTGAGAAAAAACTGCGGTTATCGGGATCTTGCTGTCGGCGGGGTATGTCACCGTTCTCTAGGTTGTTTAATAGTTCGGTAAATCCTTCGGCAGCGGCCTGATAACATTTAAGATTCAGTGAAAGTGCGGTGTCGGTATTTTTAATATCAACATGACGCTGCACAACAATATCGCCACTATCGACCATAGATCCGATTAAATGCCAGGTAATAGCATACCGAGACTCACCGGCAAGGATAGCCCAAGAAGTGGCATGGGTGCCGGCATAGCGTGGCAGAGGAGCGTCGTGGTAGTTGAAAGCACCTCGGGAGAACTGATTGATTAATAGAGCAGGGAGAATAACTGGATTGACTATGGAAAAAAGCCAGCATATTGACTGAGTTTTGGAGAGCGTCAGGAGATCTTCTAGTGCTTCAACACAGTGTATATTTTGAGAAGTTGCCCATTCGGAAAACAGAGATTCTGTGGGAAAAATAGCCACAATTATGTACCCGGCCGCTTGAAGTTGTTGGGTACAACGTATCGCAAGTGTTGTACCACCGATGACGACACAAGACCGAGTTTCTCCAGTGGAGTGGTTTACAATTTTGCACTTTTCAACTTCTAGTGTGTTATTGGTTAGTTTGTTATCGGTGCTATTTTTTTTCTCTTGCGTTGAAGATGTGAATTCGCCGGGCATGTTATCCCCTTTATTGTTATTGAGTGAAGGGTTTGTTTGAGAGTAAGTAAAGTTCATAGGCTTAATTGCCTTGAACTGCATTTAAACACAGACAAACCCCGATATTGCTCACTTACCTTTGATTCCTTTATGAGGGAAGCCATAGTTGCCTGAATTCCAGACGATCAACAAAGCTAGCACTAACAGAACAAGTAAGGTCCACGGGAACGAGCTGGCGCCAAGTGTTTCAAGTAATATCCCGCCAATAATGCCCCCGGCTGCAATGGCTAAATTCCATAAGGTAACAAGAATCGACTGAGCAACGTCTGCACCTTCCCCGGCAGATTCGGCCAATGCAGTTTGAAGTAGGGCGGCGGCACCGCCGAAGGTTAGCCCCCATAAGATCACGGCAAGAAAAACAAAGACAGGAAGAGTACCGATAACACCAAGTATGAGAGAGGCGAATGTAAATAGGGCAAGACTTATCAGCACCAACGAACGTAACATTTTGTCAATTAACAGCCCTGTCATCCATATTCCAAGCAACGACGCCATACCAAAGGCTAGCAACACAAGATCAATTCTGGCAGTAAGCCCCGCCTGTGTCACAAAAGGCAATACATAGGTATAAAGAATACTGTGCGCCAGTACCCAACAAATAAGAACGCTTAATACCGGCCGTACTCCCGGAATAATGATAACTTTTTTGATTGGTATACGTTTTTCGGCAGCACGTCCTGGGTAGTCAGGGACTTTCAACATGACCCATGCGATGACGACCAATGTTAGAATAGACATCAAACCAAAAGTTGTACGCCAGCCAACAATTCCACCAATGAATGTTCCTAATGGCACGCCAAGGGAGAGTGCCAGTGGTGCCCCGACACCAGCTACAGCCAATGCACGTCCTTTTAAATGATCAGGTACCATCCGTCGCGCATAGCCGACCAACATTCCCCAGATTAAGCCGCCTGCCATACCTGAAAGAAGTCTGGCCGCAAGTGCCACTATATAGTTAGATGTTAACGCGGTGAGCGTATTAAAGACTAATAAACCCGTAAGTGCCATCAAGAGTAATCGGCGACGGCGCCAACCTTGTGTTGCTGTCGTCAGTGGAATCGCTGCGACAAGTGAGCCAATTGCGTAGAGTGTAACGAATTGACCAGCTAATGCTTCGGAAACGGCCAAGCTGTTACTTATTTGGGATAGAATGCCCGCCGGGAATGTTTCTGTGAGAAGCGCAAGGAATCCCGTCATTGCTAACGCGAGTAGAGCAACGAGAGGAAAGTTGGTACTGCCCGCATGAGTGGCAGTTTTTTCTTTAATCATGGAACCCCCTTAAATAATTTTCATTGTGTTATTTACAGAAGCAATCAACTCAAAAATCGAGCTAATTCGTTAACACCTGATTCCTTAAGTACCTCGAAATGATCAATGTTAAGATTGATGTTTTCTGGGGGATGTTTTAGGTATGGTGTTGCTTCTTCGATAAAAGAAACGGCATCATCACGTGCATTAAACACCGTAATTGGCGCCTTGATGATTCGTTCTTGCAGTTCTGCTGCTGAATATTTCTGTCCGTAGGTTTGAATAACTATCCTGGTAATTCGAGCAATTAACATAGGGTCCAGATTTGGGTAGTGCTTATGAACAACAGAGACAAAGCTTTGCTCATCAATAATGTTAGCCAGGCATTTATTCAAAGCTGAACTGTGAGAAGTACCCGCAAATACAGAGAATAATAGTGATATCAACTCGCTGTTCTGGTAAGTAGACCCGTTTTCTGTTCCCGTGGAATTAACGTGATATTTTATCTTCGAGAGCCCTGGCGCGATTAGAACCACCTTTTCGACACGTTCTCCCGCTCGTTCTAATTGATAAGCCGCTTCGAAAGCCAATACAGAGCCAAAAGAATATCCCCATAGCGTATATGGGCCAGTGGGTTGTAATTTTTTGATTTCTGTTATGTCTTGAGTCACCATTTCGGCTATGGTGGAGTATGGAACCTCTCCTTCATTAATTCCGTAAGCCTGGATGCCATAAAATGATCGATCAGTACATATCTGTGTAGCCAGCAGGTGTAAATTCATTGGGTATCCACCCAATCCTGGCCAGCAAAAGACAGGTAATCCAGTATCTTTTTCCTGTAAACAGGCCAATCGTGAAGATAATCTGGTTGCTTCACCTTCAACGATTTTTGCCAATTGTTTAACTGTTGCAGCCTCAAATAGAGTATGGAGAGGTAGCGATAAAGCAAATTCTTCATTTAAACGTTGTATCAGATGGACGGCTATCAGAGAATTTCCGCCTAAAGCAAAGAAGTCATCTTCGGTAGATATGCGTTCTCGCGTTAGTACTTCTTCCCATATCTTTACAATCTGTGTTTCTGTCGAGGTGCTTGGGAGTACCTGTGGACTGTGTGATACTGTGCTGACTAGTACTTGCAATGTGTCGAAATCGATTTTTCCACTGGAAGTTAGCGGCATGGTATCCAGGAACAAAAATCTGTCAGGTAACATATAGTCCGGTAATGTTTTGCTGAGTTCACTCCGCAGAATTGAAGTAATGTCATACTTTGCTTGCTGGCGTATTGTTTCATCGGCTAATTCAATACAGGCGGTTAATTGTATCGAACGGTGTTGAGGGTCTTTTTCCGCCAAAATTGCAGCGTGTTTCACTTGATCGATAACTTCCATTGCATTTTTTATTTCCTCTAATTCGACCCGCATCCCTCTCACTTTAATTTGATTATCTTTCCGGCCAGCAAAGTGGGCATTACCCTCTTTATCCCAATAAGCCAGATCTCCGGTTCTATAAAGCCGGGTTTTTTGCGTATTTGGTGGTATTGCAATTTCAAGAAAGTGCTTTTCTGTGAGATCCTGACGATTCAGATATCCTCTTGCGACTTGAGTACCTGCAATATAAATCTCTCCAATTTCATATTCTGAGGCGAGCTGATAGTGGTGATCGAGAATAAAAAATTCCGTATTGGATACCGGCTTACCAATAGGGACTGAATTAACTTCGTCAGATATTGGGCAGTGATTAACAAGGAAAACTGAAGCATTAATTGTACATTCCGCCGGGCCATACATATTAATCAGTAGACAGTTTGGTAGTATATGGATACATTGAGTGGCGAGTTTTCTTGATAAGCTCTCTGCTCCGATGAATATTTGCTGAAGGGCATGGCATTCCCGGAATTTGTGATTATCGATCAGTGCTTGTAATAGCGTGGGAACACACTGTAACGTGGTCACATTGTGGCGAATAATCAGGTCAATGAGTTGGGGAATATTCCTGTGTGTTCCAGATGAGCTAATAACAACCCGACTACCACAACTGACTGATAATATTTCCCATTGAGCTGCATCAAAGCTGATGGGCGTTTTCTGAATAATTGTTTTTTCAATGTTTAAATCGCATTTTTCATTTAACCAACACATTTGGTTAACGATACTGCGGTGCTCAATCATTACACCTTTCGGTTTCCCTGTACTTCCAGAGGTATAAATGACATAAGCCAAGCTATCCGGGCTAAGGTAGTCATAGAGGATGTTGCTGGTAATGGCACTGGATTCTAATGATTTCTCTACGTCTTCAAGAGTCACGATATGGATATTTTCTGCAACCAACCTGACTAATTTTTCCTTTAATTTTTCTTGGGTAAATATCATTTTCAGATTGCTATCGTGGATCATGTAACGAAGTCGTTCCTCTGGATAATCATGAGACAATGGCAGATACGCACCACCGGCAAAAAGAGTTCCCCAAACTCCGATCATCTGCTCAATCGACGGTTCAACAAATATACCGACGCAATCACCCGCTAAACATCCCAGGTTTTGCAGATAGCAGGCCAGATGTACACTGCCAATTGCCATTTCCAAATAACTGAGTCGCTCTTCACCGTGAATGATTGCTGTAGCCCAGGGAGTTGATCTGACGTGTGAAAAGAGTAATCCCGGTAGGCACTCTTTTCGTTGAAAACTCGCTGGTAACTTAATGTTATTTAACGTTGTCCAATTTTCATTTGCCGGTTGAGCGCTGGAGATATCATATTTTCGATACTGTCCTGTTTTTAATATATTGCGCCATTTGATTATTGGGAGAGTTGATTGCATCTTATTTTATACCTTTATTTAAGGAGAGAAGCCAAAAGGAGAGCGTATCGGCTTCTTCTTTAACTATCTGATATTTCTGTGGAATAAAATTAAAATATTCCAACTTAGAAAAATCATTTCCTGGTCTTATAAATCCTTCCTTTAAGAAGGGGCTATTCAATATTATTAACTATCATGTTTGTTCTTTTTCCACTCTGACGTTTATTTATTAAATACTTGGGATAAATTATCTTTATCGACTTGATGATTCTTGTATTTAGCAAACCTGAGTTATCTATTTTTTTATTAATAAATATGTAGATATAAGATAATTTCTCCTAACGCCTATACTACTTGCTACCATAGACCAGTGAACAGTAGGATGATGTTCAAAACACTTATGACCAATCTGTCAGCAATGGGGGAAATATGGATAGTTTAGGGTCATTGAACGTGTTCGTTCGGGCTGCTGATGCCCGTAGCTTCACAGTTGCAGGTCAACAACTTGGCATCTCTTCGTCGGCGGTTAGTAAGGCTATTGTTCGGTTAGAAGAGCGTCTGGGAATACGCCTTTTCCATCGATCTACGCGAACCGTCACATTAACGCCTGAAGGGACACTATTCTTTGAACGGTGCAAGCGAATTCTTGATGAGGTTGAGGCTGCTGAAACTGAACTGTCTCAGATGCAGAAAATGCCAAGTGGAAAGTTAAAGATTAGCCTACCGTCAGTGGGTATGCTGTTTATGCCGAAATTTGCTGCTTTTAATCGCCTTTATCCAGAGATTAAACTTGATATAAGTTGCTCCGATCGAATAGTGGATGTTATTGAAGAGGGATTTGATGCTGTACTCCGAACCGGTGATCCACGTGATTCCAGATTAATGTCTAGGATGCTAGGTTCTTACCGTCAGGTTATTGTCGGCTCTCCTGCCTATTTTGCGGCCGCAGGTTTTCCAGAAGAACCCGAAGATCTTGTTAGCCATCAGTGCTTATTATATCGTTTTCCAACAAATGGGAAATTAAACGTATGGCCTTTGAATCGTGATGGTAAAAAAATTGAGCTTAACTTACCGTGCAATATGGTGACGGATAGTTTAGAACCGCAAGTCTGTTTTGCCGAGCATGGTCTTGGGATAGCTTGTGTGCCGAATATCGCCGTTTACCGACAGTTGAAAGAAGGCTCTTTGGTCACTGTTTTGGATAAATATAACGAAAGTTCCACAATTTTTCGTATACTTTGGCCATCAAGCCGTCATTTATCCCCTAAGGTCAGAGTATTTGTAGATTTTATGGCGGAGAACCTCTTACCTTTTTAAATAAGTTCTGCAAAGTGGTCTAGTATTATAGATACGTAAAGTGAAAATTTACTTTATGGGATTGGCGCATATATCGTGCGCTCCAATAACGTTATAGAAGAAAAAGATAGAAGAGAAAGTTGTATTAAAACGCAGTAAGCCATTTTAAACAACATAAAGGAGAGTATCTAACATGTTAGTACGCAAGTCGTTGTTGGCCCTGTTTGCAACTGCTTCCCTAACTGCCGCAGGTGTTGCTTATGCAGGTCCGCCCGTAACAGTGACATTTAAGCATCTTGGTGTTTCTGGTAGCGCGGATGCTGTTTATACCATCATTACTAATAATGAATCCGGTACATACGTGAATGCAACACCTAAACCTAGTTCAAGCGTAGGGCCAGGAGAAGTTAATAGTTATCAGGTTCAAAGCCCAATTTCACCTGACGCAAACTACGCGATGGTGCGATATAAGATAGGTTTTAAAACCTGCGAATTTATGACTACTTTTGTGAACACATATGTTAATGGCGTTAAAATTCCGAAATGGAATAAAGGAGCAACGTCCGGTAGTGGGGCTGTTTGTAATGCAACCATCACCTATACTAATTATCTTACCTACGCATGGTCAGTTGAATTTACTATGAAGTAGTGAACAGTGATTTTTAATGGCCGATCGGATTTCAATGCGAAACAGAGTTCCCCCGTTATCTATTGTATCGGCCATATAATCGCAGATATTACTTTGCTTTGAAGTGAACATCTCATGACTAATTCTGCTTAGTGAATTGATGTTCAGTTAAGTATATGCATAGTAGGATCTCGCTCTACTGCTATGACTCTGTAAATTTTTGATTATCTGTCCGTTATATTTTTATCTTGCATTTTCTGTTGATTATATAATTACTAACCACTACTATTAGGAGGGTTTTTTCTTTACTGTATATTTAGTGTAAATAACACAATATATGAGTTATGTTAGCACTAGATTAAAAATAAAAAAACATACGGTAATTTAATTTGTTATTATAAATTAGTGTTGAATGTTTATTTTTTTTAGTTTTGATTTTCTTTGGTATTTTATTGACGTACTATTGGTTCTACACTATTTTTAAAGTTAGAAAGTGTTTTAATTTTTTATAATTTTATGGATTATGATGGTTGAATATGGATGTTCAGTAAATTAGTTGAGTTCTCCGGTTTAATATAAATTTCCATATTTATAACTTGGTGTGAATTTAATCTTATAAGGAATAATATATTATGATTGATCAAAACAATTCTAATGATATAGTTGCCCCTAATATATCGATTTCTGATGTAACTATATCCTCTATTCAAATTGCTCCAGAAATAGCTAGAAACAATGTTCATGTTGTCATTGTTGATGATAAAGGTACTTCACGGGATTTTCTTCTGGATAACTCTGCTGGTGGTTATCAAGGGAATGGTAGTTTAATAACTTTGATTCTTGCACATCTTAATTCAAAAAAAGTCACTATTAGAACTACCGGATATGAATATAATAACCATGGATATATCAATGGCGTATTAATTAAGGGAACAGGAGGTAATTCAGGTAGTTCAGGAGGTAATTCAGGAGGTAATTCAGGAGGTAATTCAGGAGGTGGAACGGGAGGCAGAACCGGGGGATGATAAGGACGGTAAAAATTAGGAATGATAGGAATGAGAATTCTTATAGAAAATATTATTCACTATTATTTACGTTAAAGGTATTAAAAGCTTATCCCATTATGTTATTTTATTTTCCATTTTAAATTTGGGTAGTGTTTAAGATTTTTGCAAAATAACGTCTATTGGGGTAAATAGTGAATTGGAATTAATTATAAATAGAAACCCTGACGTTCAGTCTTCAGGGTTTTTACTTTTTAACAATTGAACATACCCTAAATTTTAGGAACAGTGTTTTAATATTTATGATCGGTTTTTTTAGTGTTTTTTACCTGCTTGTTGACAGTGAAAATGATCTTGTTGATTGAATAAAGAATACTGTATATTATAGTTATGATTTGTATGAAAATATTTTTGTTTGGTAGATTCACATAATAAGTGCAACATCGTTAATCTGGAAGTAAACATGTTCGTATTCCCTTAAATAATTCATTCGGTGTTTTCCCACCCCGTGTTTTTCGGGGGCG